>SYAA01000414.1 GCA_005789055.1 Actinomycetota bacterium | reverse complement strand
GCGATGCCGTTGGCCGACACCGCAGAGTCGTGGCTGGCCGCGCATCATGACGACCTGGTCGCCTGGCGCCGTCAGATACACCGCCACCCCGAGTTGGGTCGCCAGGAGTTCCTCACCACCCAGTTTGTCGCCGACCGACTCGCCGAGGCCGGGCTGCACCCGAAGACACTGCCCGGGGGGTCGGGTCTGGTGTGCGATTTCGGGCCCGACCACGCGGTCCGCATCGCGCTGCGCGCAGATATCGACGCGCTGCCGATGGCCGAACGGACCGGCCTGCCGTTCACCTCGGCGGTGCCGGGTGTGGCGCATGCCTGCGGACACGACGCCCACACCGCGATCCTGTTGGGCGCTGCCACCGCGCTGGCGACGGTGCCCGACCTACCGATCGGAGTTCGGCTGATCTTCCAGCCCGCCGAGGAGCTCATGCCCGGCGGCGCGCTGGAGGCTATCGCGGCCGGCGCACTGAAGGGTGTGTCGCGGATCTTCGCCCTGCATTGCGATCCGCACCTTGCGGTCGGCAGCGTCGCCACCGCGGCCGGACCGATCACCTCGGCCGCCGACTTCGTCGAGATCGCGTTGCGGTCCCCCGGTGGACACACCTCGCGTCCGCACCTGACCACCGACCTGGTCTACGGGATGGGCACGCTGATCACCGGGTTGCCGGGGGTGCTGTCGCGGCGGCTGGACCCACGGCACAGCACCGTGATGGTCTGGGGTGCCGCCCACGCCGGGTCTGCGCCCAATGCGATACCGCAGACCGGCGTGTTGGCCGGCACCGTGCGCACCGCCAGTCGCGAAGCCTGGCTGGAGATGGAAAGCCTTGTCCGCGAGACGGTTTCGGGTCTGCTGACACCGCTCGGAATCGATCACTCGCTGGCTTACCACCGCGGTGTGCCGCCGGTGGTCAACGAGGAACGCTGCACCCAGATCATGACCCATGCCATCGAAGCCGTCGGACCCGACGTGCTGGCCGAGACGCGACAGTCCGGTGGAGGTGAGGACTTCTCCTGGTACCTCGAGGATGTCCCGGGCGCGATGGCTCGTCTCGGCGTGTGGGACGGGCAAGGCCCGCAGCGCGATCTGCACCAGCCGGACTTCGACATCGATGAGCGCGCGCTGGCCGTCGGGGTGCGGGTGCTGGTGAACATCGTCGAGCAGGCAGCTGAGTTCGAGTGAAGCTGCTGGTAACCGGGGGCGCCGGCTATGTCGGCAGCGTGTGCGCCAAAGTCCTTCTGGAACAACAACATCAGGTGGTGATCGTCGACGACCTGTCTACCGGGAACGCCGATGCGGTTCCGGCGGGTGCGGAGTTCATCGACGGCGACATGGTTGCGGTCGCCCGGCGTCTGCTGCCCGGCGGGTCTTTCGACGGCGTACTGCACTTTGCGGCGAAGTCGTTGGTGGGGGAGTCGGTCGAGGCTCCCGAGCGCTACTGGCACGCCAACGTGGTCAAGACGCTGGAGTTGCTGGAAGCGATCCGCGAGTCGGGCACCGAGCGGCTGGTGTTCTCGTCGACGGCGGCGACGTACGGGGAGCCGGACGCCGCTCCGATCACCGAGGACGCGCCCACCCGGCCGACCAACGCCTACGGCGCCACCAAGCTGGCGATCGATCATGCGATCACCTCCTACGCTCGGGCGTATGGGCTGGCGGCGGTGAGCCTGCGCTACTTCAACGTGGCCGGCGCCTACGCCGGACATGGGGAACGCCATGCGGTGGAGACGCATCTGATCCCGCTGGTCCTGAAGGTGGCGACAGGTCAGCGCGCAGAGATCCTGGTGTTCGGCAATGACTGGCCCACACCTGATGGCACAGCAATCCGGGACTACATTCACGTCCGCGATCTCGCCGACGCCCATCTGCTGGCGCTGCAGAGCGCCCAGGCCTCGTCACACCGGATCTACAACCTGGGCAATGGCACCGGGTTCAGCGTCCGGGAGGTGATCGCCTGCTGCCGGGAGGTCACCGGCCACCCGATCGCCGCGCGTGATGTGGGTCGGCGGGCCGGTGATCCGGCCGTCCTGATCGCCTCGAGCGCAAAGGCAATCGCCGAACTCGGATGGCAACCGCGCCACAGCGACCTCCGCGAGATCGTCTCCGATGCCTGGGAGTTCGTCCGCTAGGACCCCGGGCCCGGTCCGATGTTGCGGGCCGGGCGGGTGCGGATGTGGTGAACGTATTCCGCCGGAGCGCCGGCCACCTCGGCGGCGTCGGCCATCACGCCGAGGTAGCGAGCCGAGGGCAGTCCGCCCTCCCAGGCGTCGATCACATACAGCCAGGCCAGCACGGGATCGGTTGAGGTGTCGGAGGATTCGCGATCGATCCGGCAGCGGATCTTGCTGTGCAGGCCCAACTCTGAGCCTTCCCAGCGGTCCAGGTTGTCCTCGTCGGCGGCGGTCACGTCGTAGAGCACGACGAAGACGCTGGACGTCTCATCCTCGACGAGGGTGGCCAATGCGCCCTCCCAGCCGATGTCCTCCCCGCCGAAGGTCAGCCGCCAGCCGTGCAGCCAGCCGGTGCCGGCCATCGGGGAGTGCGGTGCCCGCAGCAGCATCTGCTCGGGATCCATGTTGGATCCGTAGGCGGCATAGATCGGCACGGACAAAGAGTAAGGCTTCGGTGCTTGGATCGGGCGGGTGACGGCGCGGATCGTGATCATTGACGGGGGACGGGACCCTCTCGACTAGCCTGTGGGCATGGAACTCGGACCTTCCCAACGGGCTCAGGCCTGGGAGCGGTTACGCACCGAACAGTTCGACGTCGTGGTGATCGGCGGCGGCGTGGTGGGTGCCGGCGCCGCCCTGGACGCCGCCACCCGCGGCCTGCGGGTGGCGCTCGTCGAGGCACGGGACTTCGCCTCGGGCACCTCCAGTCGCAGTTCGAAGATGTTCCACGGCGGCCTGCGATACCTGGAGCAACTGGAGTTCGGTCTGGTGCGCGAGGCGCTGCACGAGCGCGAACTCTCGCTGACCACATTGGCGCCGCATCTGGTCAAGCCGCTGCCTTTCCTCTTCCCGCTGACCAACCGGGTCTGGGAACGGCCCTATGTCGCCGCCGGCATCTTCCTCTACGACCAACTGGGCGGCTCGAAATCCGTTCCGGCCCAGCGGCATCTGACCAGGGCCGGTGCGCTGCGGCTGGCGCCCGGACTCAAACGCGGTTCGCTGATCGGCGGCATCCGCTATTACGACACCGTGGTCGACGACGCCCGGCACACCATGATGGTCGCCCGCACTGCGGCGCACTACGGCGCGGTGGTGCGCACCTCGACCCAGGTAGTTTCGCTGCTCACCGAGGGTGATCGGGTGGTCGGGGTGGAGGTTCGGGACTCTGAGGACGGCGCGGTGGCCGAAGTCCGCGGGCACGTGGTCATCAACGCCACCGGGGTGTGGACCGATGAAATTCAGGCGCTGTCCCGCCAGCGCGGCCGGTTCCGGGTGCGGGCCTCCAAGGGCGTGCACATCGTCGTGCCGCGTGACCGCATTGTCAGCGAGGTGGCGATCATCCTGCGCACCGAGAAGTCGGTGCTGTTCGTCATTCCGTGGGGCACCCACTGGATCATCGGGACCACCGACACCGACTGGAACCTTGATCTTGCGCATCCGGCCGCCACCAAGGCCGATATCGACTACATCCTCGAACACGTCAACGCGGCACTGGCCACTCCGCTGACCCACGATGACATCGACGGGGTGTACGCCGGACTGCGGCCGCTGCTGGCCGGCGAGAGCGAGGAGACCTCGAAGTTGTCCCGCGAGCACGCGGTCGCGTCGCCGACGCCGGGCCTGGTCGCCATCGCGGGTGGCAAATACACCACCTATCGGGTGATGGGCGCCGACGCCGTTGACGCGGCGGCCGAGTTCGTGCCGTCGCGGGTGGCGCCCTCGATCACCGAGAAAGTCCCGCTGGTGGGTGCGGACGGCTACTTCGCCCTGGTCAATCAGACCGAGCAGGTGGGCGCGGAGTACGGCCTGCACCCCTACCGGGTGCGCCACCTGCTGGATCGGTACGGGTCCCTGATCACCGATGTGCTCGCCATTGCGGCGGACCGGCCCGATCTGCTCGAGCCGATCGCCGACGCTCCGGTGTACCTGCGGGTGGAGGCGGCCTACGCGGCTGCCGCCGAGGGTGCGCTTCACCTCGAGGACATCCTGGCCCGCCGGATGCGGATCTCGATCGAATACCCCCACCGCGGCGTGGACTGTGCTCGTGAGGTCGCCGAGATCGTCGCACCGATCCTGGGCTGGGGACCGGCGGATGTCGACCGTGAGGTGGCAACCTACATCGCCCGCGTCGAAGCCGAAGTGCGCTCGCAAGCCCAACCCGACGACGCCTCGGCCGATGCACTGCGGATCGCCGCGCCGGAGGCCCGGTCGGAGATCCTCGAGCCGGTGCCTCTGAATTGACGCTCCCTGGGGTGCGCGATGTACTCGGGCCAGCGCGACTGCGTCTGCAGGGCGGCAACGTCGCCGACGAGCTAGGCCGGCGATTCGGCCCGCGAGCCAGGGCCAAGGTGCTCGCCGGTGAGGTGGTCGACTCCGCTGGCGCGATCCTCGGCGCGGACACCGAGATGACGGCGGGTGCCCACGTGTATCTCTACCGAGATCTGCCCGATGAGGTTCCGGTGCCGCATCCCATTCCGGTGCTCTACCGCGACGACAACATCGTCGCGGTGGACAAGCCGCACTTCCTGGCCACCATGCCGCGCGGCAGCCACGTCGCGCAGACCGCGCTGGTCCGGCTGCGCCGCGATCTGGGACTGGCCGAACTCAGCCCGGCGCATCGACTGGATCGGCTGACCGCCGGGGTGCTGCTGTTCACCGTCCGCCGTGAGGTGCGTGGTGCCTATCAGAGTATGTTCGCCCGCGGTGAGGTGATGAAGACGTACCTGGCGGTGTCATCGGTCAGTCCGGGTTTGGATGCACCACTGGTGATTTCGAACAGGATAGTCAAGCAACGCGGCATCCTGCAGGCACGCATCGAGCCGGGCGAGCCGAATGCCGAGACGCACATCGAGCCGTTGGGCACGGGTCGTTACCGACTGACACCGCGAACCGGACGAACTCATCAGCTGCGGTTGCACATGGCCGCAATCGGAGTGCCGATCGACAACGACCCGCTCTACCCGGACATCATCGACGTCGATCCGGGCGACTTCACCGCGCCCCTGCGCCTGATCGCACACCGCCTCGAATTTTCCGACCCGCTGACCGGTGATCGACGCTGCTTCGTAAGCTCGCGCTCATGATCGAAACCCGGCGGCTCACCGTCGAGGGCATCACCACCTCGGTTCTGGTGGGCGGATCCGGCCAGCCCGGCGAGGCGGTGGTGTTCGTCCACGGTAACCCGGATTCCGGCTCGGACTGGATGCCACTGATGACCCGGGTGGCGCCCTTCGCCACGGTGGTGGCGCCGGACCTACCGGGTTTCGGTGCCGCGGACGCACGCGCGGACAACGACTACACGATCTACAGCTACGCGCGTTTCCTCGACGGTGTCATCGGGCAGCTCGGTATCGAACGCGTCCACCTCGTCGCGCACGACTTCGGTGGTCCGTTCGCGGCGGCATGGGCGGCCGATCACCCCGATCGCGTTGGCAGCGTGACGTTTCTCAACACCGGCGTGCTCCTGGATTACCGATGGCACCGGATG
>SYAA01000413.1 GCA_005789055.1 Actinomycetota bacterium | reverse complement strand
CGATCAGCGGCACGCCCCAGCGCCGACAGAACACCCCGAACACTGCATCCTCCTCGACCACCCGTAGGTCGCACCACAGTGCGAGTTCCAGACCGCCCGCGACGGCGTAACCGCTGACGGCGGCGATCACCGGTTTGGACAGCACCATCCGGGTGGGTCCCATCGGTGCCGGAGCCGCGGGGCCGGCGACATCAATTGGCAGTGTCGGGTTGGAGGCCGAGGTTCCGATTGCCTTGAGATCGGCTCCGGCGCAAAAGGTTCCGTGATCACCCCACAGCACGGCCACCGCCGCTGAGTCGTCGCGATCGAACTCTTCGAAGGCCTCAAACAGTGCGATCGCAGTGGGACCGTTGACGGCGTTGCGGGCCTGCGGCCGGTCGATGATCACTGTCGTCACCGGTCCATTGCGCACCATATTCACACTCATCTGGCCTCCAGTAATTCCTCATCGCGGCGCGACCTGAGGAGATCAGCGAACTCGGCGTAGGCAGCCCGCAACGAGACCCCCGGCCAGTCGGCCGGCAGCAGTCCGGCGGGCAACACCGGATCGGCGAGCAGGTGCCGGACGATCGCGGCCGCGACGGCGAATCGACCCGGAATATCCTTGGCTGACGCCATCTCGCGCAATAACCGATGACCCGTCTTCGACCAGCCGGGCAGATCCCACAACTGCCGGGCCAACTCCGCAGAATTGTCATCGGCTGCGCGCAGCACCCGCACCCGGCCGCGAATCAGGGCAGGCACCATCCCGTCGAGAGTGTCCGGTCGCATCCATACCCCCTCCCGGAGTTCACCGAACCGGTTGTCCTGCAATGCGCTTCGCAAGGCACCCCTGGTTCGGGCATCAGTTCCCATGACGGTGACGATCACGGTGATCCAGGTGCCGTCCCAGTCCCGCGCCACCGGGTGCAGCGCCTCGTCCTGGCGACGCTGACGGGCCATTAGCCGATCCGAGAGTCGGTATCCGTCATCAGAGCGCACCAGATCACCGCCGCTGACCATCCGGGTCAGCGCAACCCGCAGAGTGGGTTCCCTGATGCCGAAGTCTGACGTTAGCCGGAGTAGTTCGGGTACGGTCGCCCAGGCGGGGTGGGCACCGAGGAGCACCGACAACACCACCGAGCGCGCGGTGAGCCGTCTGCCTGGCCCGGACACAGTCACACTCCCGAAGTGCGGCGACCGTGGTCCCCGAACGGCTCGTCCCGCTGGCGGACCGCGTCCCGAAAGCCGTGATCCCGAGCATGAGCGACGAAAGCGTGCCCTTCCGGGGTGTGCCGTGCGATGCCGTCGAACACCGTGCTGACCACCCGACTGGTTGCCACGCCCTGTTGGTAGAGCGCAGTGTTCATGGCCAGCTTGATCATCATCAACTGGTTGACGGGCATCGCCGCGATCCGCTGGACCAACCGCTCGGTGCGCTCGTCAAGATCGGCCGGTTCGGGCGCTTCGACCGCCAGACCCCACTCGGCGGCCTGCGCGCCGGTGATGCAATCTCCGGTCAGCAGAAGTCGCTTGGCCCGCTGGTCGCCGAGTCGGTGTGCCCATAGCCCGGCTGCGGGGACGCCCCACACCCGGGTGGGCGGATACCCGATCTTGGCATCGGAGGCGGCGATCACTTGGTCAGCGTGCAGAGCGATGTCGGTGCCACCAGCCACGCAATACCCGTGAATCTTGACGACAGTCGGCTTGTCGGCGTGCATCAGGCTTGCGAAGCCGCGCATGAACCGGCTCATCATCTGGTAGTCGAGCATCGGGTCCCACGGCTGGTTCGGCAGGTGGTTGAGTGCTTGCGTCATACCGTCGAGAACTGTTCCGGCACGGCTCTTTTCGTCACCATCGGATGATGATCCCTCCGCGTAGGCACCCAGGTCGAAGCCGGCGCAGAATCCCTCGCCCCGGCCAGAGACCAGGATGACGTGCACGGCGGGGTCAAGGTCCGCCCGTTCCACGCACGCCGAGAGCTCCAGCGGCGTGGCGGCGACGATCGCATTGCCCTTATCGGGCCGGTTGAAGGTGATCCGCGCAATCCGGTCGGTGACCTCATAGGTCATCGTTGTCAAGTCATCGACGTCGATCATTTCAGCCTTTAACCAAAGCACGCTCGATGATGGGCCCGAGGTCCAGTCCGGTGGGCAGGGTGCCGAACGCCCCGCCCCAGTCGCGGGCCATCCGAGTGGCCAGGAACGCCTCGGTGACCGCCGGGTGGCCGTGCCGCACCAGCAACGAACCCTGCAGTGCTCCGGTGATGTCCTCGGCGACCTTGCGGGCGCGGTATTCGATATTGGTCGGGTCCGCCAGATCGCCGCGAAGCCCGTCGACGTGGGCGTCAAGACGCGCGTCGAGGCCGGCGGTTGTGCCCAACTCGTCAAACAGCACCTCGACGCACTCCGGTCGAGTTGCCATGGCCCGCAACGCATCCAGGGCGCTGACGTTGCCCGAGCCCTCCCAGATGCCCATCAGCGGCGCCTCCCGGTAGAGCCTCGGCATGCCGGAGTCCTCGGCGTATCCGTTACCGCCCAGACATTCCATCGCCTCGGCGGCGTGGGGTGTCGCGCGTTTGCACACCCAGTACTTGGCCGCGGCGAGGCCGATGCGGCGCAGCAACGTCTCGCGTTCGTCGCCGCGGGTGGCGGCATCGGTGGCTCCGGCCATCCGCATCGCGACGATGGTGGCCGCCTCGGCTTCCACCGCCAGATCGGCGAGGACGTTGCGCATCAGTGGCTGGTCGATCAGATAGGCGCCGAAGGCCTTGCGGTGCGCAGCGTGGTGGATCGCACGCGCCAGACCCTGGCGCATGCTGGTGGCACTGCCCAGGGTGCAGTCCAGGCGGGTCAGGTTGACCATCTCGATGATGGTCGGAACCCCCCGACCCTCCTCCCCTACCAGCCATGCGACGGCACCGTCGTACTCCACCTCGCTGGAGGCGTTGGCATGGTTGCCGAGCTTGTTCTTCAGTCGCTGCAGGAACATTCGGTTGCGGGTGCCGTCGGGCAGTATTCGCGGCATCAGGAAGCAACTGAGGCCACCCGGGGCTTGGGCGAGCACCAGGAACACATCGCTCATCGCCGCTGATGTGAACCACTTGTGGCCGGTGAGCGCGTAGCTGCCGTCGGCGTTGCGAACCGCCGCAGTGGTGCCCGCCCGCACGTCGGAACCACCCTGCTTCTCAGTCATCGACATGCCTGCGGTGATCCCCGCCTTGGTGGTGGGGATCTTCAGTTCGGGGTCGTAGGCGCGAGAAGTGAGCAGCGGCTCGTAGACATCGGCGAGTTCCGGATTGTGCCGCAGGGCCGGAACGACGGCGTAGGTCATCGAGATTGGGCAGACGTGGCCGGGTTCGGGTGTCCAGACGCCCATCTTTGCGGCCCGTACGACGTGGGATCCTCGGCGATCATCGGCCCAGGGGGCGGCGTGCAACCCGTGGGCGATGGCCGTGCGCATCAGTTCGTGGTAGGCCGGGTCATACTCGATTTCGTCGATGCGATTGCCGTACCGGTCATGGGTATGCAGCAACGGACGGTTGCGGTCGGCAAGATCGCCCCAGCGTTGAGCGGTGACCCCGCCGGACAGCGCGCCGAGTTCGGTGACCTCCTCAAGGCCCCAACCCCCGCCCTCGCGAATCAGTGCCTCGACGAGCACCGGTGAGGCGGCGGGGTTGTGATCGACCAGGGCCGGAACCTGGTTGGTGACGACGTGGGTGTCGGGCATGGATCACTGTTACATTTTTTCGACAGCTGCACAAGATATGTAATGCATGGCAGGCTGGCGGTATGAGACCCAACACCGCCGTGCATGCCGGCGACCACTTCATCGAACTCCAAGGGGTCGCCGCCGATCAGAGGGTCGACGGTCATCCGCACACCGGGTCGGCGACACTGGGCCGCTTCGGCGACCTGGAGATCGGCGTCTGGGAGATGACGCCGGGCGTCATGTGTGACGTCGAGGCCGACGAAGTGTTCGTGGTGATCTCCGGTGTGGCACACGTCGAATTCGCCGACGGCACAGCACCGTTGACCCTCAAGGCCGGCGATGTGGTGCGGCTTGCCGAGGGAGCCGAGACAATCTGGACGGTGACCGAAACCCTGCGGAAGGTCTATCTGGTCGGGTCCACCTAGAGGTTGTCGCGCAGGAAGGCGATGTCGTCGCGGCGGCCCTCGTCGGCGGTCTCGCAGATCACCGGGGCGTCGGCCGCCTTGACAACAGCCACCAACAGTTGCGGATCGATCTTGCCGGTGCCGAAGTTGGCGTGCCGGTCGGCGCCGGATCCGGCGGCGTCGCGGGAGTCGTTGCAGTGCAGCAGGTCGATGCGACCGGTGATGGCCTTGATCCGGTCGACGGCGTCGATCAGTTCCTCACCGGCCGCCCAGGCGTGGCAGGTGTCCAGGCAAAAGCCGATGCCCATGTCGCCGATACGGTCCCACAGTCGCCCGATGGTGTCGAAGTGCCGGGCCATCGCATGGGTGCCGCCGGCGGTGTTCTCGAGGTAGACCGGAACGTCGGTGTTCAGCGCGGCCAGTGCCTTGGCCCAGCGGTCGAACCCGGCTTCGACATCGGAATCGTCAGCGTGGCCGCCGTGAACGATCACCGCGGTGGCGTTGATCGCCGCGGCTCCGTCGCAGGTGTCCTGCAGGATCTTGCGCGACGGGATACGAACCCGGTTGTTCGCCGACGCCACGTTGATCAGATACGGCGCGTGGATGTAGAGCGGGATAGGCGAGCGCACGAGCAACCCGGCGTCCTCGCGCGGCGGGGGTTTCTTCCAACTCTGCGGATCGCCGAGGAAGAACTGCACCGCGTCGGCCTCGTCGTCCAGCGCGCCCTGCAACGGGTT
>SYAA01000412.1 GCA_005789055.1 Actinomycetota bacterium | reverse complement strand
GCAGTCACTCAAGGAAGAATTCGCCACCTACGGTCTGCCGGACTGGACCTTCTACGTGGTCGGCATCCTCAAGGTGGGCTCGGCGATACTGCTGCTCCTCGGCATCTGGGTCAAGTCTCCTGACCTCGTCCGCCTGCCGGCTCTGGTCGTCGCCGGACTGATGGTCGGCGCGCTGGCAATGCACGCCAAGGTCAAGGACCCGCTGACCAAATCCTTGCCCGCCCTTGCAATGCTGCTGATGTGCGTAGCCATCTGGTTCCTGCACTGACGTTGGTTTCTGCACTGGCGTCGGTGCGCCATCGCAGCTAGCGCGTAATGCTCAGGCCCGGTTGCGACAGAAGAAGAAACCGGCTGTGATCAGCACCTGCGACGCCGCGTAGATCCACCAGATCGGCAACTCCAGCACCTGCGATCCACCCGCGAACTGACCGATACCGATCATTGCGTCAGACACCGCGAACAACACCGCGCCGACTGCCGTCCACGCAGTGGGCAGCCGGGCGAACAGCGCGGCACAAACCATCGCTGCCAGCACACTGATGTAGATCGGCACCGGAACCGTGAGTCCGTCCGTCGCCAGTTTCGACCAGAACCGGGCCACCATGCTCAGGCAGACGATGATGAGGGCGGCCGCGATCGCCAGTCGTGCGCGGCCAAAGTTTCCGCGCAGCGGCAGCAGAGCGCCGAGATAACACAGGTGAGCGACCAGAAACGCACTGAGACCGCAGACGAAGGCCGGTGTCCACCAGGGGATAGCCAGCAAAAAGTCGCCGAGCGCCGACAACAGCAGCGCGCCCATCAGCCAGCGGCGCTCTCGATCGATCGGATGCAGCGATGCCGCCACCGCAAGCAGGATCGCCATCGAGGCCTTCGCGATCGGCTGGGCCCAGAACTGGCCGCTGAGTTCGGCACCGGCCGGCAGTTTCAGCGCGGCTGATGCCAGAAAGATCCCGTAACCCACGGCCGCAGCGACCCCAGCCGCCCACCAGAGCCGGACCGCACGTGAGGCATCTGGGTACCGTGTGTCCATGGCCCACGACAAACCACCGGTTGATGCCATCCTGCAGAAGGTACTGGACTCAGTTCCATTCCGGTTGAACGTCGACGACGGCGTCGAAGCCGCGCGACGCGGTTTGCGCGAATTGCCGCGCAGGCCAACGCATCCCGACCTCAAGGTCGAGGACCTCCGCATCGACGGACCCGCCGGACCGATCCCGGTTCGGGTCTACTGGCCCGACGATAGCGTCGGGGAAGCCGCACAAACCGTCACAGCCGCACACCCCGTAACCATGTTCTTCCACGGTGGTGGATTCGCCCTCGGCGATCTGGACACTCATGACGTCACGGCCCGCGAGCATGCCGTCGGAGCAGCATCCGTGGTGGTATCGGTCGATTACCGACTGGCACCCGAGCATCCGTATCCCGCTGCGGTCGAGGACGCGTGGGCGGCCACCTGCTGGGTGGCCGCCAACGCCGGGCAGTTCGGTGCTGATCCGTCTCGCCTGGCGGTGGCCGGTGATTCGGCCGGCGGCAATCTCGCGGCGGTTGTCACCCACCTGGCCCGGGATGCGAACCGATCGTCCGGTGGTGGACCCCGGTTGACCTTTCAATTGCTGTGGTACCCGGCGACGATGTGGGACACCTCCCTGCCGTCGTTCGGTGAGAACGCCGACGCCCCCGTGCTCGACGGCGACGCCATGGCGGCGTTCACCCGCTGGTACGCCGGCCATCTCGACCCGGCCGATCCCCCGGCCACGCTGGCTCCCGGCCGTGCGGAGGACCTGTCCGGGCTGCCACCCGCCTACGTGGCGGTCGCTGGGCACGACCCACTGCGCGACGACGGTGTCCGCTACGCCGAACTGCTAACCGCCGCCGGTGGCGAGGTGGAGTTGCATAACGCCGAGACGCTGGTCCACGGCTATCTCGGTTACGTCGGTGTCGTGCCGACCGCCACCGCGGCCAGCGACCGTGGCTTGGCCGCCCTACGGGCGGCTTTACACTGCTGAACAGGATTTATTTACCTTGGACAGTACCGCAGGTAACGTTTGCGCTTAAAGGGACGAAAGCATTCAATGACCGCACCAGTTACAACTCGGAGGACCACGAACCATGACATTCAGTGACCCGTCCCGCTTCGTCCGTATCTGCGCGGGCACCCTCATTGGCGGCGGCCTCGCCATCGGTATCGCCGTTCCGGTGGCCTCAGCGGCTCCGGACTGCAGTCCCGCCGGCGTCGACAGCGCCGTCGCAGCGGTGACCAAGCAAGCCCAGAGCTACTTGAACAGCAATCCCGCCGGCAACAAAGTGCTGATGACGGCGGCCCTTCAGCCGCGCCCCCAGGCGGAGGCCACCCTGCAGGCGTACGCCGCGTCAAATCCGCAGCAATATGCCGAGTTCAAGGCGATCCTTGCCCCGCTCGGCGAAATCCAGAACCAATGCGGTGTCCCAGTCGTACCCCCGCAATTTCAGTGGGCGTTCGACCAGTTCGTCGGCAGTTGAGCGCGCGGTCCAGACCTACGCTGACATGACAGGCTAGACCGAGTTCTTCAGGTCTTCGACCTTGTCCAGGCGCTCCCACGGCAGATCGATATCGGTGCGGCCGAAGTGGCCGTAGGCGGCAGTCTGCGCGTAGATCGGCCGCAGCAGGTCGAGGTCGCGGACGATCGCACCCGGCCGTAGGTCGAACACCGCGGTGATGGCCTTCTCGATTCGGGCCGGGTCGACGGTCTCGCTCCCGAACGTCTCCACGAACAGTCCGACGGGTGCGGCCTTGCCGATCGCGTAGGCCACCTGGACCTCGACCCGGTCGGCGAGGCCGGCCGCGACAACGTTTTTGGCCACCCAGCGCATCGCATACGCGGCCGACCGATCCACCTTGGACGGGTCCTTGCCGGAGAATGCGCCG
>SYAA01000411.1 GCA_005789055.1 Actinomycetota bacterium | reverse complement strand
GGCTTTCTCGAACCCGGGCAGCACAGCCACGTGCCGGATGCCATCGTCGCGGACTCCGCGATCAACGAGCGGCAGAAGCGGGTCCTGCTCGATATCTATACGTCGTTCTGCTTGCAGAACGGGGCTGCGCGGGAGGAGTCGCCCACCGGATAGTGGGCTTCACCAAGCGGCAGCGCAACGCTGTTCAATCACCACCTGAGAAGAATCATCACAGAAAATGAATCGAAAGGAGCCAGTGAAATGGCTGAGTACAACACCGTTGAAGAACTGAAGGCACCGCTTTTGGCCGCGGTCGGCGCCGCCGACCTCGCCCTTGCGACCGTCAATGAGATCCTGACCAACCTTCGGGATCGGGCCGAGGGGGCCGGCGACCGGATGGATGACCGTCGCGCCGCGCTGACCCGGCTGCAGGAGAAGCTGCCCAAGCGGACCGGCGAACTGCGCGAGAAGCTGAGCACCGAGGAGTTGCGCAAGGCGGCGGAGGAGTTTCTCGACGACGCCACCGAGACCTACAACGCTCTGGTGGAGCGCGGCGAGGCTGCTCTCGATCGGCTGATGGGCCAGCAGGACTTCAAGGAGGCCGCCGGCCGTGTCGAGGGTTACGTCGACCAGGCCGTCGAGCTGACTCAGGAGGCGTTGGGCAACGTGTCGGCGCAGACTCGCGCCGTCGGCGAGCGTGCCGCCAAGCTGGTCGGCGTTGACCTCCCGGTCAAGAAGACCCCGGCCCGCAAGGCCATCAAGAAGGCTGTCAAGGCTGTCAAGAAGGCTCCGGCCCGCAAGCCTGCCGCCAAGAAGGCCGTCAAGAAGGCCGTCAAGAAGGCCCTCCCTCGCAAGGCTCCGGCTCGCAAGGCTCCGGCCAAGGCGGTCAAGCGGACCGTCAAGCGGGCTCCGGCCAAGCGGGTCACCCAGAAGTAAACCCCCGGCACAACCACCGGGTTCGACGACGGGACGACACCCGCCTACCCTTGAAGCCGTGAGGCTTGAAGGCGTGGCGGGTGTCGTTCTCGTTTTTCTGTCGTGGGCGGTGCTCGCAGTGACCGCTTTCGCGTTCGTCAACGCCGCCAGGCAACGGCCGGACGCTTATCCCGCCGCTGACAAGCTCACCAAGCCGAAGTGGCTGGGGATCCTCGGTGTCGCCGGACTGCTGTCCTGGGTGCTGGGAGTGACCGGCATGGTCATCGCCGCGGTCGCTGCCGGCGTCTATCTCGTAGATGTTCGTCCCAAACTGCTCGAAGTTCAGGGCAAGTCGCGCTGATCATGCGCGGACTTTCGCTTGCCTTGCTGCTGCTGGCTTTACCCCTGGCGCCGGTTGCGGCTGCCGAGGACCTCAGCGGGCCTTACATTGACCTCAGCGGGCCTTACATCGACCACGTCGGCTGGGCCCAGGCCGGCGGCGTCGCGAGCCTGCGGGTCTACCCCAGCACGGTGGGCCGGGCCGTGGCCGGCCAATTGGATAAGAGCCCTGTCCAGTCCGAACGGGCCTGGCGCGAAGTGCTGGCGTCGGCGCCAGAGGCCGATACCCCGGGCATGCGCGCCCAGTTTGTCTGCCACTGGCATTTTGCGGAATTGGCCCAGCCCGGCAAGACCAGTTGGAATCTGGAGGCCTGGCGGCCGTTCGTCGACGATGACGCGATGGTGGCGTCCCGGTGTAATCCGGGCGGCGTCGAAGAGGCTCTCTAGCCGACCCCGGCGAAGCAGGCGTCCTGCTGCCCATTGGGAATCGTCGCGTCTCTGGTCACGAACCGGGCATTAACGCCGCCGTCAGTTACCCCCACGCTCTCGGCGCGGATGCCCATCGGCAGATTCTTGGTCAACGCGGTGGTGAAAACGTCCAGCGCCGGTTGCACGCTTTCGCGGGGCAACGTGAAGCCCAGACCGCTCACCTTGAGCACCTCCAGATTCAGACCATCATCCACAACCTGCGGCCTGACCGTCACGGTGCCGAGTGCTGCCTGGATTTCGAGGGTCCCGTCGGCCGGGTCGGCGGTGACGTTGTTGACCAGCCCGCCCAGCAACGGGATGACGCCCTGCACGGTCTGTTTGATGCCCTCGGTGGACCAGGTGATGTCGGCGTCCAGTGCACCGAGAGTGCCGGCCGATTCCGCGGTGGGGTTGATCCGGACGTCGTCGAGGGTCAGCGTGAGCTTCATGCCTTTGGCTTCGCGGATCTGATTTCCGGCGGTCTGCACCGTGATGTCGCGGTAGGAGTGGGTGAAGTGCTGCACCAGGAACGGCCGCAACCCGAACGACGCGGTCGCGCTGTCCTTGATCACACAGCTGACGGCTTTGGCCACGATTGAGTCGGCGGTGCGGCGGGCGTACAACTCCGCGCCCAGCAGACCGGCCAGTGCGACCGCCGTGACGATCACGAGGATGAGGATCGTTGATACCGGGTCGCGCCGCGACTGTTCCCCGGGTAGTTCGGGAAAAGACTGCGGGATCCGCTGCGTGGGTGGCTCGGGACGCGGTCCCTGAGGAGGCGGTCCCTGCGGCGGTGGGCCCTGAGGCGGCAGGCCGGGCGGTGGGCCCTGCGGCGGCAGGCCGGGAGGCGGGCCCTGCGGCGGGAACGTCACCCGGGCGATTCTGCCCTATCCCGCTGTGCGAACTCTGAGCGGTTACGCAGGACGGGCAGGGTGTCCCGGATCGCCGGGATGGTGTCGGCGTCGATATCGCAGACCATGAGTTGCGGGTCCGCGCCGGCGGATTCGATTACCTCGCCCAGTGGCGATGCCACCAGCGAGCCCCCGACGCCGGTCGGCGCGGTCGAACTTTCTGCCAACTCCGGTCCGGGGTAGGCCTGTCCGGCGGCGGCGACGAAGCATGTCGTGTCCAGCGCCCGCGCCCGCGCCAGCAGGCTCCACTGATCCAGCTTGCCGGGACCCGCGCCCCAGGACGCGCTGACCGTGATGAGGCTCGCACCTCGGTCGGCCAGTTCGGTGTAGAGGCCGGGGAATCGGATGTCGTAACACAGCGTCACCCCGACGCCGACACCGTCGACGATCACGACGACGGGCGTGCGGCCTGGCGCAACGGTCGTCGACTCGGCGAATCCGAAGGCGTCGTAGAGGTGGATCTTGTCGTAGCGGGCCTCGACGCCGCCGGTGATCAGCATCGTGTTGGTGACCCGGCCGTCGGCAGCCGGTGTGAACATTCCGACCAACACCGTGATGCCGGCATCGCTTGCGATGGCGCGTACGGCGTCGGCCCACCGTCCGTCGATTGGTTCGGCGATCGCTGCCAGCGGAACCCCGAACCGACACATCGTTGCCTCCGGGAATACCACCAATCGGGCTCCTGCGTCAGCCGCCCGCCGGGTGTAGTCCTCGACGATCGCCAGATTGGCCGCCGGGTCGGTGCCGGAGAGAATCTGTGCACACGCGATCCGCATGCCACGCAGCCTAACGGCGGAGCCACGGGTCAGTTGCGCGGCGGAGCCACGGTGGCCCACGGCACCGTCAGCACCGCGTCGCGGAGGTTGCGTCGCTGCGGTTCGACCGGGACGCCGGCAGCGCGCAACGCGGTCAGCATGGCGCGCCACCGTGCCCGGGGTCCGAATACCGACTGTGCTGCTGAGGTGGCCCACGCGCGATCGGCAGCGGTGAACAGCGCGTGGATCGGCTGGCCCGGATAGTTTTGGTGGATAAGCACTTTCGGCAACCGTTCGGCCAGATCCGAGGGAACGGCGATCGAATGCGGATCACAGGCCAGCGTCAGGCTCACCGGCCCGTCTCGATCCAACAGAACCCAGCTGCAATGCCTGCCCAACTCGTCGCAGGTACCGTCCATGATCAGCCCTTCCGGGGAGAGTCTGGACCGCATGGTGCGCCAGGCGTCGGCGACGGCGTCCGGCGGGTACTGGCGCAACACATTGAACGCGCGCACCAGGACCGGGTTCAGACCCGCCAACTCGAATCCGCCGAGGGCGAATTCGACGCGATCGGCTCCGGCATCGCGGGCCGCCGCCACCCGTTCCGGATCGATCTCCAGACCGACTACCCGAACGTCGGGTCGGACGGTGCGCAACCGTGCCGCGAACTCGACTGTGGTCACCGGCAGACGTCCGTAGCCGAGGTCGACGGCCACCGGTTCGGCGTCGGCCCGCCCGCCCGAATTCAACGCCGCGCGCACTCGGGGAGAACCCGTCAGCCATCTGTCGGCGCGACGTAACCGGTTGATCGCGGTGGTGCCGCGCGTCACCATCCCCACGGGGCGAAGCGGCTTAGCGATGGCCGCCGATCCAATCAGCGGTGAACTCGCCCTCCTTGGCGAACAGCGTCTGCAGGCCGTTGGCGAGCAACTGCTCGATCTGCCCACCGATAAGTGGAACCCGCGCCGTGCAGACGGTTTCCAGACGCATCTGACTGCGCGGCGAGAGGTCGAACAGCGTGTAGTTGCCGGTCACCTGAACCGGCACGGCGGGGACGATGGCGCGGTAGTGACCGCGGGCAGAGTTGGTGGCCTCGTCGAACGGGTCGAAATGCTGCTCGCGCGTGATGACGAAGGTTCCCGGCAGTACCGGCCGGGCGATCGGAGGGAGGTCGCGCGCCGACAGGATGTGCGAGAACGCCACATCGGTGCCGCTGTCACCGGTGGCGAAGTGCGCGATTTCGGTCTCGGCGGCGTTGTCCCGATAGAACGCGACGAGGTCCTCCCAGTAATCGATGCCGGTGAAGTTCCGATACATCTCGGCGGCCGGCACATCGACGTCGACGGTGTAGACCATGCTGCGGGGCATCCCATCACGGTACCGCCGGTCTCAGCTGTCCTCGGCGAGCCATCGGGTGGTGAAGCGTTGTTCGGCATTGAGGAGATCGACGAGTTGGTTGCCGATAAAGGTCTCCAGTTTGCCGCCCACCAACGGCACTCGGACCGTCACCGTGGCGTTGAATGACAGGCGGGCGCCAGCGTCGGACGGTGCGAGTTCGGCCGTACCGTCGACCCGCACCGGAGCCCCGGCGATCCCGCCGGAGATCGCCGCGGTGGCCCGCCGGTCGATCAGTGGCGTCCACGTCTCCTCCCGCCGGATCTGAAGATCGCCGCGGTGGAACTGCGAGACGAACCCGGGCAGCCGTGACGAACCGATCACCTGCGTGGTCACCACTTCGACACCGCCATCGGTGCCCAGCGTGATCGAGTCGAGCCTGGCTTCGTCGACGCCGGAATCGGCCAGTCGAGCCAGCCAGTACTTCTTGCTGCGAAGGGCGCGGTGCACATTCGCGACCGTGCTTTCGTACTCGGTCGCCATGTCGAATGAACGCGGCATAGCCGATGAGGTTACGTTAACGGGCGTGACCACGCGGGAAGAGTTTGGTGGCGCGCAGGTCGATTACGACGTCCCACTGGCCGCGCTGACCACGCTGCGGGTCGGCCCGGTCGCGCGGCGGGTGATCAACTGCGTGACCGAAGCCCACATCGTCGCCGCCCTGCGGGAACTGGACGGCCATGACAGCCCGATGCTGGTGCTCGGCGGTGGATCCAACGTGGTCATCGCCGACGATCTTGCCGACCTGACCGTCGTGCGGGTGGCCAATGCCGCGGTCAGCGCGGAGTCCGGGTTGCTGCGCGCCGGCGCCGGTGCCGACTGGGACCATCTCGTCAGCATGGCCGTGGCTGCCCGCCTCGGTGGCCTTGAATGCCTTTCCGGCATACCGGGTTCGACGGGTGCCACGCCGGTGCAGAACGTTGGCGCCTACGGGGTCGAGGTGGCCGACACGATGACGCGGGTGAAACTTTTGGACCGGCCCACCGGTGACGTGCGCTGGGTGCCGGCCGAGGAATTGGATTTCGGCTACCGGCACAGCACGCTCAAGAACACCTCGCAGGCGATCGTGCTCGAGGTGGAGTTCGCGCTGGACGAGCGGGGACTTTCGGCACCGTTGCGCTACGCCGAACTCGCCGCCGCCCTCGGGGTGCCCGTCGGCTCCCGCGCTGACCCGGCTCAGGTTCGTGCGACGGTGCTGTCGCTGCGTGCCCGAAAGGGCATGGTGCTCGACCCGGCCGACCCCGACACCGTCAGCGTTGGATCGTTCTTCACCAACCCGGTGGTGCCGGTTGACCAGTTCGAGCGGATGCAAGCCGACGCCGAGGCCCCGATCCCGAACTACCCGGCACCCGACGGGGTGAAACTCGCCGCGGGCTGGCTGGTCGAACAGGCCGGCTTCGGCAGGGGATTCCCCGGCGCAGGGCCGTGTCGGCTATCCACTAAGCACGCGCTGGCGCTGACCAACCGCGGCGGCGCCACCACCGCCGACGTGTTGGCGTTGGCGCGGACCGTGCGCGACGGTGTGCACGCAACCTTCGGGGTGTGGCTTGTTCCGGAACCGGTATTGGTGGGCTGCGAGCTTTAACAGTCAGTTCCGGGTAGTCAGGTCCGGGTAGTCAGGTCCGGGTGGTCAGGACCCAGCGGTCAGGTCCGGCGGTGGAACCGGCCGGCGCTGGCTTGGTCGCGCGGGCGGACGACGATCTGGTCGATGTTGACGTGCGCGGGCCGGGAGGCGACGAAGCCGATCACCTCGGCCACGTCGCCGGCGGACAGCGGGGTGATGCCCGCGTAAACGGCCTGCGCTCGTTCTTCGTCGCCGCCGAAACGCACCAGCGAGAACTCGGTCTGCACCGCGCCGGGGGCGATCTCGGTCAGTCGGACCGGCTGTCCCAGCAGTTCGCCGCGCAGCGTGCGGTGCAGGGCGCCCTGGGCGTGTTTGGCGGCGGTGTATCCGCTGCCGCCGTCGTAGACCTCCAGCGCCGCGATCGAGGTGACCGTGACGATGAGTCCGTCGCCGGAGGCGATCAACTTCGGCAGCAGCGCCCGGGTCACCCGCAGCGTGCCCAGCACGTTGGTCTCCCACATCCAGCGCCAGTTGTCCAGATCCGCCTCGGCGACCCGCTCGAGGCCCTTGGCTCCGCCGGCGTTGTTGACCAGGACGTCCACCCGGCTCAGGCCCGCGGCAAGCGCGTTCACCGCGGCGTCATCGGTGACGTCGGCCACCACGGCCGTGCCGCCGATCTGCTCGGCGAGTCGACGGATGTGATCGCCGCGGCGGGCCACCGCGATCACGTGAAAACCCTGGGCGGCCAGGGTCCTTGCGGTCGCCTCGCCGATGCCGGCACTGGCGCCGGTCACCACCGCGACGCGGGAATGGGCATCCGGGTGTGCGGTCATCGGGTCCAACCCTAGTCAGCCGGGCGCGGGGCCGGAGGCGGCGTTCTCACCGGCGGGGTAAACCGTTGTTACCGGCGGTAGAAACCGTTATTACCGGCGGGGCAAACACCGCGGTGTAAACATGTAAGGGTGCGGCGTCCCGAGGATCTGACCGACGGTGACGTGCTGCCCCGGCGGGTGGCGGTGCTGTCGGTTCACACCTCGCCGCTGGCCCAGCCCGGCACCGGCGACGCCGGCGGGATGAATGTCTACGTCCTACAGACCGCGCTGGGGATGGCCCGCCGCGGCGTGGAGGTCGAGATCTTCACCAGGGCGACCTCCTCGGCCGAACCCTCGGTGGTCTCGGTGGCTCCCGGAGTGACGGTGCGCAACGTGGTCGCGGGCCCGTTCGAAGGTCTCGACAAATACGACCTCCCCACCCAATTGTGCGCGTTCACCGCCGGCGTGCTGCGCGCTGAGGCCAACCATGAGCCGGGGCACTACGACGTGGTGCACTCGCACTACTGGTTGTCCGGTCAGGTGGGCTGGCTGGCCCGAGATCGCTGGGCGGTGCCACTGGTGCACACCGCCCACACCCTGGCCGCGGTCAAGAACGCC
>SYAA01000410.1 GCA_005789055.1 Actinomycetota bacterium | reverse complement strand
GACGATGAACCGGTTGCCTTCGCCCTCGGCTGAGACCGCCGCCATGTTGCCCTCGGTGCCCGCCGGCACCAGTTGGCCGGTGGCGAATCGGGCGCAGGCCGAGGGCTCGAACGTCACTGTGTCGGGGAGCTTCTGGCCACTGAGCACGCGGGGGTCGATCCCGGTCGGAGCGATCTCAGTGAGGGCGAACTGCGGCCCGAAACTCGCCCTGACGTCGGAGATTGCCGCGATATCAGCCGCCGGGCCGCGATCGGAACCGCAGCCGGTCAGCCCGGCGGCCAACACCAGCACACCGAGCACTGCGCGGACGATCATCGTCGTCAATCTACCCACATCGGCCCATTCAGTCGCGTAACGCGGTCACCGTGATGGCCAGTAACTCGGCGACGAAATCCGGGCCCAGTGGAGGGTTCGGCGAACCCGGGTCGGTGACAACCGTGACGAACGCCGCGTGATGATCGAGGTACGCGACTGCGGTCTCGATATCCGAATTGGTCTCGGCGCCGGCTTCGACAACGGTGCGGGTGCGGGCCTGCCACGCAACGGTATCCGCACCGTCGACGGCGGGGGTATCAGTGCGCCGGACTTGGGCTCCGGTGTGAACGAAACGCATTGCCCACGAGGGGCATTGATCCAGGAGCTCAGGTTCCGGAGTTGCTGCGGCGATCACCGCGACATAGACGATGCCACCCGGACCGGATGCCGAAAGTCCCCTCGCGCCGCGATCTGTCGGTGCGGGATCGGCTAGTCGGGCGCATTGCGGCGGGTCGGCGGTCCAACCCGTTCCGAAGCCCCACAGCGATGCCACGCTGAATGGTCCGCGCAATTCGGCCACCTCGTAGCCGACCGGCAACGCCGACCGAACCCTGATCACGTTGCCGGGGTCGACGGCGCGCGGCGCCGATGAGGCGTCCAGTGGCGGCGGGGCCGGCGGGGACCCGCAAGCGGCGAGGCCCAGCACCGCCGCCAGACCCACCACCAGTCGGCGCACGTCGACTTCGTATCACGACTCGGGGCCGACAGCGGGGAGATAGCGCCGGGGGTCGGACGCCGTCAGCGGTTGAGTCGCCAGATGTGGGTGGCCATCACGGTGGCGAATCCGCACCACAGCGGATAGGGCGCCAGCGCGGCACCGAGTTTGGGCTCGGCCGCCGCAGCACGCCGGGCGAGATCGGCGCTGCTGGCCGTCAGCACCGCCGCTGCGACCGCCGCCGCGCCAGGCTTGCGCTTGCCGAAGAAAATCCAGCTCCACCCGGCGTTGAGGACGAGGTTGGCACCGAGAGCGCCGATGTAGGCGCGCGCCTTGGCGTCGTCGCCGCTGGCCCGGAAGCGGTTGATCGCTGCCGACGAGGTGATCGCGATGTCGGTGTAGAGCGCGGTCCAGGCGATCGGGAACACCGCGTTCGGTGGCACATAGCGCGGCTTGCGGATCGTGGCGTACCAGTCGTCGACGCCGCCGCCGCTCGCAACGCCGCCCGCGATCGCCGCACCCACCACAGCCAGCGTTGTCTTGAGGATGGTCTTGCTCATAATGCCCAATCTACCGGCGGGAACCTCACCCCGCTGCGCGGACAACCTGCCTTGTCACCGCGCGGATCTCGTCGGCCAGCACCGGTTCCATCTGTAACTCCACCTGGCTCGTCTCTGAGATACAGGGCACATCGAACGCCGCCGTCACCACACCCGGCTCCTCGCGCTCCCATTGCGCACCGAACCTCTCGAGGATGGCGTGCATGGGCTGATTCTCGGCCAGTAACCGGGCGGTGAACCGGTGCACACCGAGGACCTGCGCAGCCACGATGAGGGTTTCCATCAGCAGTCCGCCGATGCCGCGGCCCTGGTAGTCGTCGGCGACGATGAAGGCAACCTCGGCGACGCTCGCGTCATCAACATCTCGGACGAACCGCGCGTCGGCCACCACCGAGCCGTCCTCCCCGTCGATGAGAACCCAGACGAAATGGTCGACGTAGTCGACCTCGAACAGATACTGCATCAACGCGGCGCTGGGAGCGCGGGCAGACATGAAACGGCGGTAGAGGGTCTCGCTAGAGAATTCCACCGACTGGTGGTGAGAACGTTCGTTGTCGCCGGGGAGCACCGGACGCAACAGCAACACGCTGCCGTCGGTGATCGTGACGCTGATCGGCGTGATGTAGGCCGCCAGCCGTTGCCGGACCTTGCGCAACAACCGGTCACTGACGCCCGGCAGATCCGCCATGGCCGCGAAAACCTTGTCGTCGCCGATGTAGCCGGTCATCGACTCGGCGGCGGTGACGGTGGCCGTTCGCGGTTTGTTGCGCAGCAGTGCGATCTCCCCGACGATCTGTCCCGCCAGGACCTCGTCGAGCACCACCGTGTCGTCCTCGCCCATCCGGCGAATCTCAGCCCGGCCGGTGTGGATCAGGATGAATGACAGCGCCTCGTCACCCTGTTTCATCAGCACCTGACCTGCAGCGGCACGCAGTGGCCGCAGCCGCTGCGCCACGGCGTGCAACTGCTCGGCCGAGCAGTCTGCGAACAACTCCATCTCGGCAAGACCGGCGGCGCGCATTCTCACCACCTCCGCGCTGGCGGCGGGTGCCGACGCCGGCAGCGGTGGAGCACCGCCGTCCGCAACCGTCATTGCCTCAGCCTAAACGGCGAGCAGATTGACAATGCCGCCGAAGGCCCGCGGCAGCGAACTGGCGGCCGGCACGATCAGGGAACGCACCGGCGGACAGCCGCTCGCGTGCAGCAGACCCGCGGTCAGCGCGCGATAGCGCCGGGACATCCGGCGCCATTGGCGGTCGTAGTCGCCGGGGGTATCTGCCAAAACGCAGTTCACCAGCACCTCGGCACCCCCGAAGGCGATCCCGAGGCCCTCGCCGGTGAGCGCGTCGACGTATCCGGCGGCATCGCCGACGAGCATCACCCGGCCCGCCGCCTGGCTTTTCACCCGTTGCCGCAGTGGGCCCGCGGCCCGATCGGGGCCGTGCGGCGCTTCACCAAGGCGAGCTGCCAGGGCGGGGAATTCGCGGAGGTGGTCGTCGAGCCGGCCCTGGCGTGAGGTCAACACCGCCACTCCGACGCTGTCCTCGGCCACCGGGGTCACGTAGGCCTCGGTGTCGCGCGCCCAGTGGACCTCGACGGTGTCACTCCAGGGGGCGATCTGGAAGTGCCGCCGGATCCCCCACCGTCGCCGGCCGCGGTGGGGTAGGTCCAGGCCGAGGGAACGGCGGATCGGTGAGTGCAGACCGTCGGCGGCCGCCAGATAGCGGGCGGTGAATTCCCCGCAGCGGACCGACGACGCATCCTGGGTGACCGCGTCGACGTCAGCGTGGACTATCCGAACGCCGGCGTTGATGGCGGCTTCGTGCAGGGCCTCAGACAGGGCGGTGCGCCGCATGCCGATCCCCTCGCCGGACCGAAATTCGGCCCGGACCGAGTGCTTTGCGTCCAGATAGGTGATGCCCCGAAATGTCTTGCCGCGCGGGTGAACACCGAGTTTTTCCAAGTGCGTGACGGTGTGGGGCATCAGACCCTCGCCGCAGGCCTTGTCGATCGGCCCGGGACGCCGTTCCACCACGACGGCCTCCAACCCGGCCTGGGCGGCGTGGGTCGCCGTGGCCAGTCCGCCGGGTCCGCCGCCGACGACGAGCAGGTCGATCACGACAGCCTCGCCAGTGCGGTGTTCTCGGTCCTGATCCGCGTCACCAACAGCGCGGCATTGAGTGCGGTGAAGACGCACGCGGTGATCCACGCGGTGTGCACCAGTGGCAGCGCGATGCCTTCGGCGATCACCGCGACGTAGTTCGGGTGCGAGAGCAGTCGGTACGGCCCGCCGGTGACGCGCGGCGCTCCGGGGACCACCACCACGCGGGTGTTCCACTGCCGTCCCAGCGTCGAGATGCACCACCAGCGCAGCACCTGCGCGCCGAGGACCACCGCGAGCATCGGCCAGGCCAGCGCCGGCAGAAACGGGCGGTCCAACAAGGCCACCTCTGCAACGCAGCCCACCAGGAGAGCGGTGTGCAGGACCACCATCGTGGGGTAGTGGCCGGAGCCGAACTCGACGCCGCCCCGCGCCCGACTCCACGCCAGGTTGCGTTGGGAGACAACCAACTCGGCCACCCGTTCCAGGGCGACCGCGCCGATCAGCAGCACGTACCACGTCATGTGTTCGACACCGTCAGTGCCATTGCAGCAGAACCAGTTCCGAGCAGAAGCCGGGTCCCATCGCCATCAGTACGCCGGGTCCGGGGGCCGGACGTTTGGCGATGGTGTCGCGCAGCACGTGCAGCACCGACGACGACGACAGATTGCCGACCTCGGCCAGGGAGCGCCAGGTCAGTTCCAGGGCGCTATCGGGTAGGTCGAGGCAATCGACGATGGCCTCGATCACCTTGGGGCCGCCCGGGTGGCTGACCCAGGTTCCGATGTCGTCGATATCGAGGCCGTGTGCGCCGAGAAATCCGGTGACGTCACCGCGCAGATACCGTCCCACCACCTCGGGCACGTCGGCGGAGAGCACCAGTTGCAGCCCGGCCGATCCGACGTCCCAGCCCATTGTGCGCAGCGAGTCCGGGTAGAGATGACTGCGAGAGTCGATGACTTCCGGCCCTGCCGCACCGATCAGGCGAGCACGGCGCTCGCCAACAGCCACCACCGCCCCGGCCCCGTCGCCGAACAGCGCACTGCCGACCCAGCCGGCGATCTCGGACTTCAGTGCGGGGAAGGTCAACGAGCACAGTTCCACTGACAACAGCACCGCCACGTCGTCGGGTGCGCCGCGCAGGTAGTCGTGCAGGCGCGCCACCCCCGCCGCACCGGCCACGCAGCCGAGGCCGAACATCGGCACCCGCCGGACATCGGGGCGCAGGCCGAGTCGGGTGGCCACCCGGGCCTCCAGCGAGGGCACCATGATTCCGGTCACCGTCGTGGAGAAGATCGCATCCACGTCACCGGGTTGCAGCCCGGCTTCGTCGAGAGCCGCGGACAGCGCCTCGCAACCCAGGTCCACCGCATGCTCGATGAACAGGTCGTTGGCCGTACCGAAGTCGGTCAGGGCCGGGTACGCCTCGATCGGCAACACCAGATTTCGATGCGAGACCTTGGCGGAGCGGTGCAGGCTCCGCAGAATTTCCTGATGCGCGGCGAACTCCGGCTTCGCCAGGAACGCCTCGGTGATCTCAGTTTGGCTGTATCGGTTCGGCGGTAGCGCGCCCTGCACTCCTGCGATCACGCTGGACAACGAATGTTTGCTCGTCACTTCATCTATTATGCCCCGACTCGCGCCGGGGCCACCATTACGAGACGCTGACGACGTCCCGTAACACCGTCGTCATCGGCGTTTTCGCGGCCACGGCACCCAGTACGGAACCTGACTTACGTAGTTTTCGAAGGTCGCGCCGTAGATTCGCCGGAATCGGGCCTCTTTGAACAGTGGCGCAATCACGCAATAGGCCGTGAAGGTGACAGCGATCACTAATTGGTCGGGCGTCCACGTCGGCGGTGTCCATAGCGTCAACGTGAAGGCGACGTAGATCGGCTGACGAGTGAGCCGAAACAACCCCGTCTCAGGCATCGGCGGATACACCGGCTTGCGACCACGAAGCAGGGCGACCCACCCGAGGCTGCCCGTCTGTAGCGCCAGGCCGGCATCGGCCATCGACTTGCCGAGCAGGATCCAGGACGCCGCGTAGAGCAGGGTGATCGCTACCAGGGCTACTCCCCCGGCCCGCCACCAGATCGTTTCCGTGGGTGTCCAGAAGGCGAAGAGCGCGAAGATCTGCCACGCGGCGATGGTGACGTAGGTCGTCGTCGACAGCGTCGAGCCGGTGCCGCCCGGCGCCAGCCGCGCCAGCAGTGCCCGGCCCCGATCAGTCAGCAGCAGCGAGTGCACGACGGGAAACTGGGCGAGCAGGGCAGCGTTGGCGAACCACATCCACGGGGTGGGAACGGTTCCCAGCGACCGGCTCATGCCGAAAAACATCGCGGTCATCATGGTCACCACCCCGAGCAGGAATGACACGTGACATACCAGGCCGTAAGACAGTGCGATCGTGCTGCGGGTGCGGTCCCGAAATGCCGGTTGAACCTCTGACACCACACCTCCACAACCGTTATCGCATCTGCCAATCCGGACCGCTGCTACTGGTGACGTAGCGTAGTCGCATGGGATTTCGTCGGAGTCTGCCGATGCTGCGCTGGTCGGTGTTGCGCGCGGGCATCGGCATCCGAAAGTTCAACGCGAGCGGGCAGTTAGGTGACGGCCGGGAAGCGGCCGCGGCCGACTACGTCATAGCCAGGGCTCGTCCCGGAGACATCAGCGACGTCTTGGCCACCCTCGACGAATTCGCCTACCAGAAGTCGTTTCTGGTCAATATCGGTGACCAGAAGGGCAAGTTACTCGACGCGGCGGTCCGACGATCAGATCCTCGGTTGGCATTGGAACTGGGAACCTATTGCGGGTACGGCGCACTTCGGATTGCCGCTGCCGCACCTTCGGCACGGGTGGTTTCGGTGGAACTGTCGGCCGCCAATGCTGAGGTGGCCCGGCGCATCTGGAACCACGCGGGCGTCTCCGAACGCATCACCTGTGTGATCGGCACCATCGGTGATGGCGGAACAACGTTGGACAGGTTGCAGGCGGAGTACGGATTGTCCACCGGGGCATTGGATTTCCTGTTCATCGACCATGACAAGAACGCGTATCTGTCCGATCTTCTTGCCATCGTCGACCGAGGATGGCTGCACCCGGGCTCTGTCGTCGTCGCCGACAACGTCGGGTTCCCCGGATCGCCGAAGTACCGCGCCCACATGCGCGATCAGCAGGATCGAGGCTGGCACACCGTCGAACATCGCACCCACGTCGAATATCAAACGATGATGCCGGACCTGGTTTTGGAGTCGGACTATCTGGGTTAGTGGCCGGCCTCGCTGATTCCCAACCGGCGGTGAATGCGCATCAACGGTTTCGGCGCCCACCAGTTCCACCTGCCCAGCACGTGCATGAACGCCGGAACCAGCACCAGCCGAACCAGGGTGGCGTCAACCAGGATCGCCAGCGTCAGACCGGTACCGAACAACCGCATCACCGCCACCTGGGCTGCGATCAGCGCCGCGAACGAGATCGCCATGATCAACGCCGCAGCCGTGATCACCCGGCCGGTGCGGGCCAGACCGAGGGCGACGCTCTCGTCGTTGTCCGCGTCCGTCTGGCCCGAGGCCAACCAGTACTCCCGGATCCGCGAGATCAAAAACACCTCGTAGTCCATCGACAATCCGAAAGCCACACAGAACAGCAGCACCGGCATATTGGCTACCAAGGTGCCGGTCGACGTGGTGCCAAGGGCGCCGAGATTGCCGTCCTGGAACACCCACACCATCGCCCCGAACGTCGCACTCAGCGACAACACGTTGAGTATCAGCGCCTTGACAGGCAGCACCACACTCCCGGTCAGCAGGAACAGCAGCACCAGCATGATGGTGGCGATCAGGCCCAGCACCAGTGGCAGCCTGGAAGTGATGGCGTCGACGCTGTCGCGATTGGTCTGTGCCAGGCCGCCGAACTCGACGGTCCGGCCCGCCGGGGTTGGAATTTCATGTAGCCGACTGAGTTGAGTTTCGGAGGCTTCCGAGAACAGCGGCAGCGAGCTTCCGACGGTCAGCAGGATGCTGCCGGACACCTCCCCGGTGGCGGCCATCGGTGGCCCGGTCAGCACCCCGTTGGCGAAGTTTCCGCTCGGCGCAGACACCGAGTTGACCCCGGCGACACGGGAGATGTCCGCGGCATATCGGGCGACCTCGGCGCGGTCGAGGCCGGCGGAGTCGGTGATGACGATGAGCACCTCGGAGTCGGAGTCGATGGCGAAGTCCGCTCGCAACAAATCGCCCACCTCATGAGCCGAGGCGGACTTCGGCAGCACCCGGTCGTCGGGAAAGCCGGGCCTTACCCCGAAGAACGGGGCCCCCAGTACGCAGAGAAACACCACCACGGCGAGGCCAATCGGCACCGCGTGACGTGCGACGAATTTGGCTGACCG
>SYAA01000409.1 GCA_005789055.1 Actinomycetota bacterium | reverse complement strand
GGTCGGGCAGCTCGGGGTCGGGCAGGTCGGATCGAGCCTAGGTCATCGTCGCCGGATGCGCCCGTGGCAGCCCGCGCAGCACCAGGCGAACCTGTAGCAGGTACAGCACCGCCGACCACAGGTACATGCCGATGCCCCAGATCAGGAACGCCCAGCCGATCAGTCCGATCACCCTGCTCCAGCCAGAATCCCACTGCCCCAACAGAATCAGCGGGAATCCCGACATCAGCGCGAAGGTTGCCGCCTTGCCGACGTAGCTCACCGGCAGCGCCGTGATGCCCCGGCTGCGCAGCGCCGGCAGGGTTGCGGCGAGTACGGCATCGCGACCCAGCAGGATGCCCACCACCGGCCACCCCACCACACCGGCCAGGGCCAAACCCACCGGCACCGCGATCATGTAGATGCGGTCGACCAGGGGGTCGAGCAACTCCCCCAGCCGCGAGGACTGGTTGGCGACCAACCGCGCGATCTTGCCGTCGGCCCAGTCCGAGACGCCGCCGAACATCAGGATGGCCACAGCCGGACCGTAGGCATGCCGAACTAGCAGCAGGTAGAGGAATACCGGCACCAGGATCAGCCGGATCACGCTGAGGATGTTCGGGATCGTCAGCACGCGACCCTGACTGCGGTCGAACCCATCGGGCATGCGTTGGAACCTTCCGGTCAGCGGAACACACCGGGCAGGCTCAGCGCGGACAGCGTGTCGTCGCGCAACGGGTTGTCGTGAACCATGTAGGTCCAGGTCGAGGTTGGCCGCGCAAGTTTGGACAGGTCCAGCCCGGGTTCATCGACGAGCACGTTCGCCGTCTCGAAGGTCTGCTGGGAAGCCTCGATGGCGTCGGCCGCCAGACCCGCGAACGCGTCCACGGCCAGTCGGTGAAACTCGTCCAACGGGTTTTGCCGACCCAGCGCCCGCAAATGGATGCTCTCGCGGATGTCGGAGAGATAGGCGAGATGGTCGGCCCACCCGCGGTCCAGGTGGAACAGCATGATCTGTCGGCAGATCCGCTCCAGTTCATCCTCGGCACCAGTATCCGAACCGGCCAGTTCCTCGACGAGTTCGGCGTAGCGATCCGGAGCCAGTTCCCGTAGCTCCTCGCGGGCGGTTGCCGTGCTCAACAGCGTCGTTCGCCGCTCGACGATGATGGCCCGCTGTTGGGCGATCAGCTGGTTGTACCGCCAGGTGTTGGCGTGCACGTCGAGCAGGCGGCCTTCGGCGACTCGTTGGGCGTGATCGAGCAGCGTGGTCGCCTTGAGGCTGATGGCGCGCCCACTCTCGTCGCACTCCGCGGGCAGCTTGGCCGGATCGAGGTGCGCGTCGACGACGTCGTCCTCCCAGCTGGCGAAGAACACTGACGAACCCGGGTCGCCCTGTCGGCCGGCCCGGCCGCGCAACTGGTTGTCGAGTCGCTCGGTGCGATGACGGCCGGTTCCGATCAGATGCAGACCGCCGAGCTCGGCAACGGCATCATGATCGGCCTCATCGGATCCGCCCAGTCGGATGTCGGTGCCGCGACCGGCCATCTGGGTGGACACCGTGACCACACCCAGCTTGCCGGCCTCGGCGATGACCCGGGCCTCCTCCTCGTCGTTCTTGGCGTTGAGCACCACCGCCGGAACTCCGCGGCGCGTCAGACGGGCGTGCAGATCTTCGGACTCGGCGACGTCCTGGGTACCGACCAGGATCGGCTGGCCGGTGGCATGCACCTCGATGATGTGATCGATGATGGCCTCGTTCTTGGCCGAGGTGGTGAGGTAGACCCGGTCGGGCTCATCGACGCGAACGTTGGGCGCATTGGGCGGGATGGGTGAGACTCCCAGCTTGTAAAACTGGCGCAACTGCTCGCCGGCGGCCAATGCGGTGCCCGTCATCCCGCACACGGTCGGGTAGCGGTTGATCAGTGCCTGGACCGTGATGGTGTCAAGCACCTCACCGGTCTCGGTGGTCTCGATGCCCTCCTTGGCCTCGACCGCCGCCTGTAGGCCGTCCGGCCAGCGCTGCAGCGCGGCGATTCGTCCGCGAGAGGCGTTGATCAACTGAACGGCGCCGTCGCGGACGATGTAGTGCACATCGCGTTGCAACAGCACATGGGCATGCAGAGCCACGTTGACCTCGGTCAGCGTGGTCGCCACGTTCTCCTCGGCGTAGAGGTCGATGCCACCGAGTGCCTTCTCCAGCCACCGCGCGCCAGCGTCGGTCAGGTGCACGTTGCGACTGTCGTCGTCGGTGGCGAAATAACGGTCGGCATCCCGGTCTGCGACCAGTTGACCAACGAGCCGCACGATCTCGAGTTTGGGGGTCTCCCGATGCGAAGTGCCCGCCAGTACCAGCGGCACCAGTGCCTCGTCGACGAGGACCGAGTCGGCCTCGTCAACGATCGCGACATCGGGGTTGGGCGACACCAGATCAGCGACATCAGTGACGAGTTGGTCGCGCAGGACATCGAAGCCGATCTCGTTGACGGAGGCGTAGGTGACATCGCACTGGTAAGCGGCCCGACGTTCCTCGCGGGTCGAATCGGCGGTGATCCAGCCGACTGTCAGACCCATCGCCTCGATCAGCGGCCCCATCCATTCGGCGTCGCGGCGGGCCAGATAGTCATTGATGGTCACCACGTGGACGCTGCGCCCACCGAGTGCGTAGCCCGCCGCGGCGATCGCACCCGAGAGTGTCTTTCCCTCACCGGTACCCATTTCGATGACATCCCCGGCCATCATCCGCAGCGCGCCGAGCAGTTGGACGTCGAAGGGACGCAGGCCGGTGGCCCGCTCGGCGGCCTCCCGCGCGATGGCCAGGAACTGAGGCGCATCCGCCGATTCGGCGAGGTCCGCGAGATTCAGCAACCGGGCCGCCTTGGCCAGTTGCTCACCGTCGAGACCGGCGGCCTTGTCGGCGAACTCCTCCGACGCCGACACCTCCGCCATCGAATGCGCCGTGACCTTTTCGTCGGTCGCGCCGAGCAGTCGCCAGAATCCCCGGCTCAGCCGGCCCTGGCCGGAGGGACCGGTCTTGGAAATCTTCGCCACGGCGTCAACGGTACCGGCGGCAGGCCGGACCGCTAAGCACGTGCGTCGGTGGTGGCGCCGGTTCGCCGTTGGGGTAGCTTGCCGGGGACTGCCCCCGCAGGGAGGAGAGCGACGTTGGAGCCGTACAAGCCGTCAATGGACTGGGGCAACGAGCTGGTCCCGTCACTGCTGTGGATCCTGAAGGCTTGGGCGATCTCGGCGGTCCTGACCCTGATTGTGCTCGTACTGCTGGCCCGGTTCACCGTCTGGGGCCGGCAGTACTGGCGTGTCACCGGCGACTACTTCACCGGCCGCTCGGCGGTCAAACTGTGGGTCTGGCTGGGCGTGCTGTTGCTCTCGGTGATGATCTCGGTCCGCATCAGCGTTCTGCTGAGCTACTTCAGCAATGACCTCTACACCTCGCTGCAGGTGGCCTTCGAGGCCACCAGCGCCAACGAGGAGGTGATGCGCGCCGACGCTATCCGCGGATTCTGGAACGCGCTGATCATCTTCGGAATTCTGGCGACCATCTACATCAGTCAGGTGATGCTCGACATCTACCTGACCCAGCGCTTCATCATCCGGTGGCGCACCTGGCTGACCGATCGTCTCACCGGTGACTGGCTGGGCGACCGCGCCTACTACCGCGGCCGGTTCACCGATTCCAAGACCGACAACCCGGATCAGCGCATCCAGGCCGACGTCGATATCTTCACCACCGGCACCGGCGGCTCGCCGAACTCGCCCACGGTCGGGACCGGGGCGATGCTGTTATTCGGTGCCATCTCCTCGGTCTCGACGGTGGTGGCCTTCATCCCGATCCTGTGGAATTTGTCGTTCGATGTGACGGTCTTCGGGGTGACCCTGCCGAAAGCGCTGTTCTGGGTGGCGTTCGTCTACGTGTTCTTCGCCACCGTGGTGGCGTTCTGGATCGGACGACCGCTGATCCGGTTGAGCTTTCGTAACGAGTTGACCAACGCGGCGTTCCGTTATGCGCTGGTGCGTCTTCGCGACGCGGCCGAGGCGGTGGGCTTCTACCGCGGTGAGCCCACCGAACGCGGTCTGCTGCGCACGAGGTACGACAACATCATCACGAACTACCGCGCCTATGTCCGCCGGACGTTGCAGTTCACCGGGTGGAACCTGGCGATGAGCCAGATCATCACCCCGTTGCCGTTGATCGTGCAGGCGCCCAACCTATTTAGCGGCAAAATGGATTTCGGCGACGTGACGCAATCGGCGAGCGCATTCTCCAACATCAGCGACTCACTATCGTTCTTCCGCAACGCCTACGACCAGTTCGCCGCCTACCGCGCCTCCATCATCCGCCTGCACGGACTGGTCGAAGCCAACCACCTCGCCCGGGAGATGCCGAGCCTGGAGACCGTTGACAGCGCGGATGGCTCGTTGGAGCTGCGCGGGGTCGAGGTCCGCACACCGAGTGGGAGCCAGCTGGTGGACCCGCTGGATCTGCGGCTGGAGCCGGGTGACTCGATGGTGGTGACCGGG
>SYAA01000408.1 GCA_005789055.1 Actinomycetota bacterium | reverse complement strand
CGGCAGGGGTGTGGCCGCGCGACCGCCGAAGTTGTTCTCCGGATTGCCGATCGACACCCACGACAGGCTGGATGGGTCCGGCGCGGAAGCCGGGTTGGCTGCCCATCGCCGCAGCGCCGCATAAATCACCTGGCCGCCCTGGCTGTGGCCGAACAGGGTGATCGGGCCGGTGGCGTCGGGCAGTGCCCTGATCGCACCGATCGCACTGATGACGCGTTTCGCGCCCTGCTCGTTGTAGTGCTGGCCGAGGGGCCATGCGTCGTAGTCGACGGCCTGGCAGGTGTCCGGCGGGTCACAGAGGTCGCCGCGCAACTGCAGTTGGGTGAAGGGGACGAGGTTCTGGAGGCCGACCAGTCCGCCTTCGAGGGTGAGGACGGTGGCGGGTAAGGGTGCTGACAATGCCGTCAAACCCACCTCGGCGATAGCGGGTTTGACCGGCGGGTGGGTGGCCACGACGATGGCCGCCGTCAGTGCCGCCGACAGGCCGGTACCCAGCAGGGACTTCACCAGTTTCCCCCAATCACCCGCACCCCCGGCGGATGCAGCAAAGCATACCAACACGGCCCTCCCGGCTGATCGGCCGCTCTACCGCTAACCGCGTCCGTAACCCTTGAGGTCTAACCAGATCGCTAGCAAACACAGCCCTGCGCAGATCGCCAGCGCGACCCAGTCGGCCCGACGGGGCCGGGACGGCGCAGCGGCGATCTGCCCGGTGCCGCCCCGGGCCGTGATCGCGTCGCCCATCTCATCGGCGCGGCGCAGTGCGACGGTCACGCCGGCGGCGAGCAGATCGACCATGTCGGTCAACCATCGTCTTCGCTGCACCCGGCCGTCGGGCAGCACCGCACGTGGCCTCAGCCGCCGCGCGGCGTAGAGCAACCGGAACTCGTCGAGCAGCATCGGGAACGCACGCAGGGACAGCCCGAGCGTGACGGCCCAGTCATCGACCGGGATCCGCAACCACCGGAACGGCCGGCCCAGGGTGGCGACGGCGGGCGCCACGTCGGCGACGTTGGTAGTCCACGACACCAACGCACCCAGTGCCAGCAGCACGATCGACAACGCGGTGAAACGCAAGAACTTCAGTAGCCCACCGACCTCGACATCGACCGAGAGCAGGCGCAGCACCGGCTCGCCGCCGCCGATGGTGGCCAGCACACAGCCGATCAGCAGGAGTATCCACAGCCACCGCGGAATCGACGGCAGCACGCCGCGCGGGATATGCGCCAGCCACACCACGACAGCCACCAGGGCGGCCATCAGTCCGATCGGGACCCAGCCGGGATAAAAGGCCAGCAACAGCGAAATGACAAAAACCACAATGATTTTGGTGCCGGCCCACAGCTGATGAATGACGGACGTGCCGGGTACCGGCCGCAGCAGCACCACAGGTCGGCGCTGGCGCTGGGTGGTCATGACAGCCCCCCGGCCGTCGCCGAGGCCGACACCATGACCCCGTTGTCCAAATGAAGTGTGCGCGGGCACAGCTCCTCCAGGCCCCCGAAATCATGGGAGATCACCACCACCGTCAGACCCGCGTTGCGGCGTAGGTCGGTCAGCAGACGCAACAGTCCGCGCTGGCTGGCGGCATCCAGACCGGCCAGCGGTTCGTCGAGGATCAGCGCCTGCGGCCAACGGGCGAGCAGTCCGGCAATCACCACTCGACGCATCTGGCCGCCACTGAGTTGATCGACGCGTCGTCGGGCCAGCGACCCGTCGAGGCCGACCGTTGCCAGTGCGGCCACCACCCGATTGGTGTCATAGGGAGAAAACCCGGCAGCTGAGGCAACCTCGAGATCGACCGTGCTGCGCAGCAGTTGAAGCCGCGCGGCCTGAAACGCGATCGCGACGTCGCCGACGTGCTCGTGGGCGGGCCTCCCCCGGACCAGACACGATCCGGTGGTCGGCGCGGTGAGCCCGGCCATGATCCAGGCCAGCGTCGACTTTCCGGAACCGTTACCGCCGTGGATCAGAACACCCTCGCCCTCATTGACGGTGAAACTGACATCACGGAGTGCGGGTTTCGCCCAGGGTGTCCCGCTGCCGTACTCATGTCCAACGCCGCTCAACTCCAGCACCGGCGCGCCGCCACGCGGGGCGGCGGTGACCGTCTGTGTGGGCGGTGCTGCGTGTGCGACCATGACCATATTGTCGAGCGACTCACTGAGATTAACTGTCCGGGAGGCGATTTGCGCCTCGCTGTTGTAGTGCGTGATGTGGACAAGCGCCATGGAACGCCGGTTGGCAAGCCCGGAGAGCACTCCCAGCAGTGCGTCCCGACCACGCTGATCGACCATGCTGGTGATCTCGTCGGCGACCAGTAACGCCGGCTGTCGGGCCAGTGCCGCAGCCACGGCCAACCGCTGCAACTCACCGCCGGAAAGGCCGCCGGTGTCGCGTTCCTCCATTCCGGCCAGACCCACCTCGCTGAGAAGTCCGCTCACATCGGTGCGGGTCCCCGGCGGCAGCCCCCACACCACGTCGTCGGCGACCCTGGTGCCCAGGACCTGACTCTCGGGATGCTGCATGACGACCGCGGTGCCACCCAGGCGCCCCAGACCGACCGCGCCGGGCCGGTCGATGACCCCGGACGTCGGCTCTCGCCCGCACAGCAGCAGCATCAGCGTGGTCTTGCCGGACCCGTTGGCACCGGTGACCGCGACGTGCTCGCCGGCCTCGATCGTCAGGTTCACTGGCCGCAGGGCGTCATGGTCGGCGCCCGGATAGCGGTAGCGCGCCTCGGTCAGACGGACGGGCAGCGGCGCGACCGGTCCGGCCTCGGTCAGCGACTCGAGTTTGTGCACGTCCGGGATGACGGCCAGCCGTTCCAGCACCCGGCCCAGAACCCACCAGCCCACCAGGGAGACAACCATGATGGAGAAGATCGCGTAGCCCATCATCAGCACCGGCCAGTACTGCAGGGCGGTACCGAACATGGCGCGCGTCTGCGCGGCAGACTCGCGGAACGGTTCGAACTGCGACATCACCGAGACGACGCCGTCGACGTTGGCGGTGATGGCCTCGAAGGTCAGCGTGCGCAACCGGACCAGCACCAACAACGCTGCGATGATGAACAATCCGGAAACGATTCCGGCAACGATCGACGCCGCGATCACCGTGGGCGTGCCCCGGCCGCGACGCTTGATGATCCCGGTCAGGCCGCCCACGTAGGCGCAGTTGAGCACGACCATGAACCCACTGATTCCCGAGATCAGAAACGCGATGGCGGCGGCGGCGAACGCGGCCGCCAGCAGCACCCGCAGCCGGTAGCGGTACCCGAGGAGCCCCATCGGCACGGTGACCAGCAGAGAGACCCCGCCGGCAAAGGGCACCACCACCGACACGATCGCCAACGCGGCGCTGAGGGCGCCCATCACCGAAGCCTGGGCTATCTCGACGGGAGACAGCGAACGCGCGCGCCGCCCACCGGTCGAGGTCATTTCCCGATTCTGCCAGCCGGATCGGCACCGAACACTTTGGCCCGCCGCCTACATCCACACAGCGACGGTGTCGCTCACATCCACACAGCGGCGGTGTCGCTCTCCCGCGGCTTGGCCAAAGGATGACCGCGACCGAGCAGGTTGCCGGTGATGATGGTGCAGAACCGGTACATGGCGACGTCGAAGATGCTTCCGTTCATCGGTGTTTCGATGAACCGTCCCAGCCTCTCGGCCAGGACGAACACCGCCATCAGCAGCAGCCCCACCAACATGCTGGTGACGTCGTGAGTAGTGGAGTCCAGCCGGTTAAACGCCATGATGCCGAAGAACCAGGCCAGCAGGCGGATGAAAAAGTCGTAGTGAATCGGGAAGGGCTCGTTGCGAATGCGCTCCAGTCCGCTCTGCGCCGTCGCCGAACCGGTGTTTGCGGCCATCAGCATCACCCGGGACTGCTGGTCGATGTGGCCGCCGGCGGCCAGCGCGCCGACGTCGGCAGCCTGGCGGTTGAGCAACTCGGTGGCGTCGGTGCCGGGCGGGTCCTCCGGCGTCAACTCGCTCACGCCCGGCAGTGGCGGGACACCGCGCATCTCCGCGGCAAGTTGCCAGCAGTACCGGACCTGACGGCGACGCATCCGGTCGATGATTGCGGCCATCTGCGGCGAACCGTCGTCGACGGCGGTGAGGCCGTTGTGCAGGACGCGGGAGTTGATGATCTGGTAGCCCCACAGTGTGCGAGCCTCCCACCACCGGTCATAGGCGGTGGTGTTGCGGAAGGCGATGAACACCGAGGCGCCGATCCCGAGCACCGACAGTACGGCGGTGGCGTACCGGTCCTGGCTCGCATCCGGTACCGGCACCAGCAGTCCGGCGACGACGAGCACCGCGAGCAGGTCGCCGCGGAGCTGCCACAGCACCACACCGAGAACCCTGACCGCGCCCAGGCGGCCGGCGGATCTGATCACCCGACATTCCCCCGCCGTCGACGGACCGGGGCAACGTAACCCGGTCTGGCTCCCCCGGATGGACTCGAACCATCAACCGTGCGATTAACAGTCGCAAGCTCTGCCAGTTGAGCTACAGGGGACCGTCCCGCCGTTGCGGGTCGCGGAAACTCTAGCGCACCGGGCGGCAACGGCGCCAAGGACGGCCGGGGAGGACGCGAACCCGCCGTATCAGGCAGGATGATTAACGAACCGTCGTCTTTATCCTCGACGCCGAGGGGAGGGAACGCAGTGATCGGGTATCTGGCTGTACTGGCCGCGGGATACGTGCTGGGAACCAAGGCCGGTCGCGAACGCTATGAGCAGATCGTCGGCACCTACCGTTCGGTGACCAGCAACCCCGCCACCAAGTCGATGATCGACGCGGGACGGCGCAAGATCGCTGATCGGGTGTCGCCCGATCCAAGCCTGGTGAGGCTGACCGAGATCGACGCCGAGACGACAGTGATCACGCCGGAGAACTAGGGCGAAATGCCTTCGCTGATCGTCGTGCCCGGCAGCAACGGACCGGTGACGACACCGAAGCCGTAGTCCGGTCCGAAGATCCCGACGTCCGGCGTACCGGCGTTGATGCCGTTGCCGCTCGAGTAGCCAATGCAGATTCCGTCGCCGCGGGACCCGAACCAGGCCAGGCAGTCGCCGGTCGCAGCGACGACGGCACGGTCGGCGGGGGTCAGGGTAGCGAGGCCGGGCACAGCCAGTGCGGCCACCACGAACGCACCTGCGACGGCCACGCGCCGCCCGCGCAATCCTGTGAGAGCCATACCAGACCTTTCGCCGAAACGTCTCGTCGCGTTAACCATAGCCTTCCCGGGCCTGTTCACGCACTGATGTCGTCGCCGCTGGCCTGCTCCAACAGGCTTCGGCGATAGGCCTCCAGCGCCACCAGGTCACCGAACATGGCGTGGTATTCCTCGCCCTGCTCCACCGGGGACATCCGCTGCAACCGGGATTTGATTTCGGCCACCTGACGGCCCACCCACACCTCCTGCAGTCGGGCCAATACGCCGCCGATGTAGCGGGGCAACCGATCCTCGTCGACCTTGATGGTCTCCACACCGAGTTCGGTGATCAGGCCTTCGACGGCCGCGGCGCCCGCCTGCTCTCGCACGGTTTCGATCCACTGCGCCCCGGTCAGGCCGGCTGCGACACCGCCAGCCGCACCGACCGCGGTCCGCACGGCCGCATAACCGGGATGGGTGAAGCTCTCCACGGTCAGGGCATCGAACACCGGGCCGGCCAGCGCCGGGTACTGCAGTGCAGCCTTGAGCGCCTCCCGTTGGGGCCACAGGGTGGGATCTCGAGGATCAGGTCGGCTAGCCGCCGGGGCCGGGCTGTCCTGCCTGGTACCGCGGGCGGGGCGGCTGCCCGGCTTGCGGCCGGCTTCGCCGCGAACCCGGCTGATCACCTGGGCGACATCGGCCCAGCCGACCCAGCCGGCCAGTTGACGGGCGTACTCGTCGCGCAGGGTCGGATCCTTGATCTGGGCGACGATCGGCGTGCACTCCCGCAACGCATTGACTCGTCCCTCGGCGTTGTCGAGGTCATAGGAGGCCAGCGTGGTGCGGATGGCGAACTCGAACAGCGGGGTG
>SYAA01000407.1 GCA_005789055.1 Actinomycetota bacterium | reverse complement strand
GGCAGGTCGATCAGGTCCTCGGGTTGCGCCGGCTGTCCGGCGCGGGAATTAGCCGCCATGACGCTGATTGTGCCCCGCCCGGGCGATACTTGCTCCGGTTGTCGCTTGCCGTTAAGGAGGTAGCCGGTGTTCGGCCATGACCATCGCGAACTGGTGGCGGTGTTCGTCGGCGGTGCGGTCGGCACGGTGGCGCGCGCCGGGCTGGGCACCCTGGCCGTGGCCGACCCCGGCCGCTGGCCGTGGCCGACCTTCACGGTCAACATCGTCGGCGCGTTCCTGCTCGGCTGTCTCGCCAGCGGACTACTGGAGCGGCTGCCACTGCCCGGTCACCACCATGTAGGTCTCAGTTCCGGGCTGTGCGGAGGGTTGACCACGTTTTCCACCATGCAGGTCGAAACGCTGATCATGATCGAGGACCACCGCTACAGATTGGCCGCCGAATACACCGCGGCCAGCATCGTCGCAGGTCTGCTCGCGGTCTACCTGGCGACCGTTCTAGCTCGACGGATCTGGGCCGAACAATGAGTGGCGCGCTCTGGGCTCCCGCGCTGTGGGTCGGCGTGCTCGGCATCGGCGGGTTCGGAGCAATGACGCGGTTCATGGTGGACCGGACGATATCGCGGCGCATCAAGGGTCCGTTCCCGTTCGGCACACTGGTGGTTAACATCAGTGGCGCGGCGCTGCTGGGGTTCCTGGCCGGCCTGACGGTCAGTCACGAGATCGCGATCCTGGCCGGCACCGCATTTCTGGGCGCCTATACGACATTCTCGACCTGGATGCTGCAGACCCAGCGACTCGCCGAACAACGCCACGTTATGTTCGCGACGATGAATATCGTCATCAGTGTCGTTCTCGGACTAGCTGCTGCAGCGGCCGGTCACTGGACTGCGAGCATGCTGTGACCGCCAGGATTCTGATGACAGCCCACCCGATGCGACGCGCGGCGGGTGTCGCCATCGCGGCGGCGATTCTGGCCGGATGCGTTGGCCAACAGCCGGATCCGTCGCGATCGGCATCCCCGGCCTCGCCGACATCGGCTGAACCCACCAGCGCCACGGCGGCCCCCGCCATACCCGCGCGCATCGAAAAGTGGATCACCCTCAGGGTCGGCGACTGCCTGGCCGGGCCGCCGCCGGTCGACCCGGCGGTGGTGACCGTCACCGTCGTGGACTGCTCGCAGCCGCACCTCGCCGAAGTCTTCCTGCGGGCCAACATTCCCGTCGATGCGGCCATCACCGGTATCGCAAACCAACGGTGCGAGGCGGGCCTGATGGAGTACACCGGGCTCGCGACTCCCGGCACTCCGTTCGCGATCAGCTATCTGATCGACTCCGAACAAGACCGCACCTCCAACAACCCCTACCCGAGCACCGTCATCTGTCTGCTCCAGGATGCGCAGGGTCAAACCCGCACCGCATCAGCGCGGCGTTGAGTCAGGGGCGCGTGGCGAAGAACTGCGCGCTGGCGTGGGAGGCGCTGATGGCCGGCCCGGCGGGCCAGATGTGACCGCCGCCGTCGATTCGGACCAGTTCCACCAGGGTGCCACCGGCACACCCCGCCACGATCGCGCGCTGAACCTCCCCGGGTGCAGGCGGACCGTCGACAGGCGGTCCCGGGCAGCCGTCCAATGCCGACCACCGCTGCGCCATCGCCGGAGCCGACAGGACATCGCTCGCCCCGCCGCGGCCGACCATCCCGCCGCCGTTGAAGGGCACGACCGGATCGCCGGTGCCGTGGATCTGCAGCACCGAAACCGGCCGCGACGGAGCGCACGGCACGCCCGATCCCAGGGTTCCGGCGACCGGCGCGACCGCGGAGACCAGGTCCGCACGATCACAGGCCAATCGGTTGGCCATAAACGCACCGGCCGACATCCCGGTGACGAAGACCCGCCCCGGCGCGATCCCATACTGCCCGGAGAGACGCTCGATGAGGGCGGCCAGGAAACCCACATCGTCAATGCCCTGACGGTCGGGCACCGACGCGCCGCGGCCGTCGGCCCAGCTGAGGTCGATGCCGTCGGGGTAGGCCACCACGAATCCGTACTGGTCGGCAATCGCGTTGTAGCCGGTCAGTGCGGCCTGATCGGCTCCGGTCATCCCGGAGCCGTGCAGATTGAGCACCAGGGCCCCCGGTGGCCGGCCGGCCGGGGCGTGCACCACGTAGGTACGTGGCAGACCGGAGAAGGTCAGCACACCCGGTGGGTCGATCGGGTTGGCCGACGCGGGCGCCCCGGCGACGACACCGAGGAAGGACAGGGCGGCCAGCACCGCCGTCAGTCGCGCTTTCACAGTCATAGTCTGCACCAGCACATCCGGTCGAGGAGGAATCGACTACTGCGGTCGACGGCGCAGGAACACCGCACCGAGGAACAGCAACGCGGTCGCGGTCACCGGGGCCGGAACCACCGTGTATCCGAGGTCTTTGAAGATCGCCAGCTCGACTGCGCTGAGCGTCCTGATGCCCTTGCCGGTGTCCGCCAACGCGTTCATCAGCTGAGTTGTGACACCGGTGAACGTCGAGTCATTCAGATGCGTCACCGAGCTCCCCGCCTCCCAGGGGCTGGGCGTGTATAGCGGGACCGGACCGCCGTAGACGGCGATCGCATTCGGCCCGCCGAAGTACAGTCCGCCGCTTCCCCCGGTGAGATTGCTGTTGTAGGCGGTGTTCCACCGATTCCGGTTGCTGATGATCCCGATGACTTTTGTTTTCTTGTTGTTCACGATGAAGCTGTCGAACTTTGTCCAGTTGGTGCCGCGGGAGTTCCAGCTGCTGCCGGGCGCATCGACGTAGGACAGGAAACCAAAGGCGTGCAGGAGTTCATGCATTGCGGTCGAGACGAAGTCGTACTGACTGCCACTGACGGAATCGCCGAAGGCCCAGGCTATTCCGAGATTCACATCGATGTATCCGTCAGCCACCGCACCGTTGGAGTCCACACCGGTGAGGATCTTGTTCTGCACGACCGTGTTGAAGAAACCGGCACTGGCGCTGGTGAGATCACTGCCCGCTGAAGCCAGCGTCGCCGAGTTGGGAGATTTTTCCGCGGTGACATCGAAGACGAGGGTGACGGGCTTGCTCACCACGATGTAGGAACCCACCAGATTCGCGGCCGTCTGGAGCGAATTCTTCGCGGTCGATGTCCAGTACTGCGACCCAGTCCCGTAATTGAAGGCGAAAGTCAGTTTGGCCTGCTGCGCTTTGCCGATGATCGGCACCGAGACCGCCACCGGTGTCGACCCGCCGTAGCCGTCGGTGATCGTCACCGTGAAGGTGTCCGTGCCCGGCACCGCGCGGGAGGGTTCACTCGGGGTGTAGGTGAATGCACCGGTGGCCGTATTGAGACTGACCGCGCCCTTCGTGGTTTTAGCCGCCGTGCTGAACGTCAGGGCGTCGCTGTCGGCGTCGGTGGCGTTGACCTTGCCGGTGACAACACCCGACGAGGTATCGGGAGTGCCCACCGTCGTGGTTCCAGCGACCGGAACGGCGTTCTTGGGGCTGATCGCCACGGACACGGCGACCGGAACCGTCCCGCCGTAGCCGTCGGTGACGGTGACGGTGAACGTGTCTGTCTTGGCGGCGGTGGCGGCCCCGATTTTCGCTGCGGCGTGGCGCGCCGTCGCCGTCGGGGTGTAGGTGAATGCGCCGGTGCGGGCGTTGACAGTGATCGAACCCTTCGCCGTGGTGGCGGGGGCGGTATAGGTCAGCGGGTCCTTATTGGCGTCGGTCGCGGTCACCGAACCGGTGACCACGCCGGTGGTGGCATTGGGGGTGCCGACGGTGGATTTGGTCACCGGCGTGGCGTTGGTCGGCGAGATCGTCACCGTGACCGCTCGGGTGGTCGTCGCACCTTTGGAATCGGTGACCGTGATGGTGACGGTGTCGGTCTTGGCGGCGGTGGTGGCCCCGACCTTGGCGGCGGCGTGCCGGGCAGTCGACGTCGGGGTGTAGATGAACACTCCGGTGGAGGTGATCGACACCGCGCCCTTGGTCGACGTGGTCGCCCGGTAGGTCAGCCGGTCACCGTTGGGGTCACTTGCCCGCACCGTGCCGGTGATTGCCCCGGTGGCGGCGTTGGCGGTGCCCAGTGTCACGTCGGCGATCACCGGGGGTTTGTTTACCACCACAGCGGCCGCTGTGACCGACGCGACTGGCAGTGCGGTCGTCGCAATAACTGCAGCCGGCGCAACGGCTCTCGGCTCACCGCTCTGGCGTCGTGCGACCGCAGCGACCATCCACGACACCGGTGACTCCATCGGCGCACTCGGCCCGGATCCGAACAACGGCGATGGTGCGGAGTCCACTATTGCGGTGGCTGGAGCCTGCACCATGACCGGCGCGGCAGCAGTCGGCGCCACCGACAGCGGTGCCACCGTTTGGGTGGCGACCGGACGGAGCTGCTTCGTCGCCACTACTGCGAACGGGCGCACGGCAGGGGCTGCGGCGCGGATCACGGCCTGCACCCGCGCGGTCCGCGGTGTCGAGCTGACGCTCGGCAGTGGCGTCACCCGATCCGGTATCGCCACCGCGGCTGCCGACGGTGGTGTGTTCCTGGGCGGCGTCAGATCGGGCCGGGCAGGTGCGGTGGTGCGTGGCGCCGACCCCGGCTCGCCCCGGCGCGCCCCGGTCTCGGCCGCGGGCCGGCTCAAGCGGGTCCGGGTAGTCGGTCCAGCCGAGTCCGCCCGGGCCGACGAAGCGGCCTCCGTCCCGGCATCGGAGGGTTCGGCCGGGTTCGCCCAGGCGGACCCCGCACCGCCCGAGACGACCGCGGCTCCGATTCCGAGCGCGACAGCCAGACCACCAACCCGTCCGACGTGGGCCGACGCTCGCTTCACGTTGAATCTCCCGACCGCT
>SYAA01000059.1 GCA_005789055.1 Actinomycetota bacterium | reverse complement strand
TGCTGGCTCGACACTGAGATCACTTCGCCGGTCAGGTAGCTGGAGTAGTCACTGGCGAGGAATGCGATCGTGGCGGCGATCTCCCACGGTTCGGCCGCTCGACCGAAAGCCTCCCCTTCAGAGAGCCGGTCGAGTAACTCCGTCGAACTGGTCTTCTCTAGGAACCGGTGCCGCGCGATGCTGGGCGAGACCGCGTTGATGCGCACCCCGTACTCGGCGGCTTCGATTGCACTGCAACGGGTCAGGGCCATCACTCCGGCCTTGGCCGCGGCGTAATGGGACTGTGAATGTTGCGCCCGCCAGCCCAGAACACTCGCGTTGTTGACAATCACTCCCCCGTGATCGGCGTCCCGGAAGTAGCCCAGCGCCGCACGCGTCGCTCGCATCACCGAGGTGAGCGTGACGTTCAGGACACGATCCCACTCCTCGTCAGTCATATCGATAACCGGTGTCTGCCCACCCAAGCCGGCATTGTTGACCAGAACGTCGAGCCGGCCGAATCGGGCGGTGGTCGACGAGATGAGCGCATCCACCTGGGCGGTGGAGGTGACGTCACACACCACGCTTTCCACGCGGCCGAGGCTCAGCGCAGCCAATTCCTCGCGAGTCTCGGCGAGGCGGCGTTCGTGGTGATCCGAGATCATCACGTCGGCGCCCTCGGCGAGTGCGCGTCGTGCGGTCGCCGAACCGATGCCGGTGCCCGCCGCAGCGGTCACCACCACCACCTTCCCGGCGAGCAGACCGTGGCCTTCGATCTCCGCGGGCGCGGCCGCCAGTGACGTCACTAGCCTCGTGCCTCCCGGGGAAGGCCGAGCACCCGTTCGGCGATGACGTTGCGTTGAATTTCGTTGGATCCGCCGTAGATGGTGTCGGCTCGGGAGAACAGGAATAACCGCTGCCATTCGTCGAACTCATTGTCCTGCAGCACCAGACCAGTTCGGCCTTTGATGTCGAATGCCAGTTCGCCGAGATCCCGGTGCCAGGTGGCCCACAGCAGCTTGGAGACGTTGTCGCCGCCGGGTTGTTCGTCGTCCATTGTCGCCAGCGCGAACGAACGCATGGTCTGCAGCCCGGCCCAGGCCCGGGTGATTCGCTCGCGGATCAGTGGATCGTCGATCGCGCCGGTGTCCTTGGCCAGGTCAACCATGCCGGAAAGTTCACGGCTGTAACGAATCTGCTGACCCAGGGTCGAGACGCCGCGTTCGTACATCAGTGTGCCCATCGCCACCCGCCAACCATCACCGGGTTCACCGACTACCAGATCCGCGTCGGTGCGGGCATCGGTGAAGAACACCTCGTTGAATTCCGAGTCACCGGTGAGTTGCACGATAGGCCGGATCTCGATACCCGGTTGGTCAAGCGGTACCAACAGATACGACAAACCCGCGTGACGCTTGGAGCCTTTTTCCGAACGGGCCAGCACGAAGCACCACTGCGACCAGTGCGCCAGCGACGTCCACACCTTCTGGCCGTTGATAATCCAGTGCTGTCCATCGAGGACGGCGGACGTGGCGACGTTCGCCAGGTCGCTGCCGGCACCGGGTTCGGAGTAACCCTGCGACCACAGTTCGGTGACGTCGCGGATCGCCGGCAGGAAGCGCTGCTGCTGCTCCGGTGTTCCGTAGTCGATCAGGGTCGGCCCCACCAGTTCCTCGCCGAGGTGGTTGACCTTGTCTGGTGCGTCGGCTTTGGCGTACTCCTCGTAGAAGGCGACCCGGTGAGCGACCGACAGCCCCCGGCCGCCGTGCTCCACCGGCCACCCCAGACAGGTCAACCCGGCGGCTGCGAGGCGCCGATTCCAGGCCAGCCGTTCCTCGAAGGCCTCGTGCTCGCGGCCCGGACCACCCAGGCCCCGCAAGGCGGCGTACTCGCCGACCAGGTTGTCGCCCAACCATGCCCGGACCTCCGCCCGGAACTCCTCGACCGTGATCACCCCTATAGGCTAACCTACCAAGCACTTGCTTGTCTGGACCCGTGAGGAGCAGCGATGACCGCGGATACCGGGCAACCGCTCCCCGGGCCGACCACCGGGCCACTGCTCACCACGCCGGCGGTTCTCGACCGGATGGCGCGCGACTTCGCCGACCACGACGCGATCATCACCGGCGACCGCACGCTCACCTTCGCCGAATTGCACGCCGAGGTCCGCCGAGCGGCTGCGGTGATTGCCGGACTCGGGCTAGCCCCTGGCGATCGGGTCGCGATCTGGAGTCCCAATACCTGGCACTGGGTCGTCGCGTGTCTGGCGATCCACTACGCCGGCGCGGTGCTGGTTCCGCTGAACACCCGTTACACCGCCGATGAAGCCGCCGACATCCTGGCGCGCACCGAGGCCCCTCTGCTGATCGGGATGGGCCGGTTCCTCGACCATGACCGGCTGGCCGATCTCGATCGCAACGTGCTGCCCATGCTGCGACATATCGTCCGGGTGCCTCTCGATGCCGATGACGGCACCTGGGACGAATTCATGGCCGGCCCACAGGCCCCGGCGTCGGAGGTCGATGCTCGTGCAGCTGCGGTGCGACCGGACGATGTCTCCGACATTCTGTTCACTTCCGGCACCACCGGGCGCAGTAAGGGCGTGTTGTGTTCGCATCGTCAGTCGCTCTCGGCTCCGGCATCGTGGGCGCAGTGCGGGCAAGTGACGAGTGACGACCGCTATCTGTGCATCAACCCGTTCTTTCATAACTTCGGTTACAAGGCCGGAATTCTCGCCTGCCTGCAGACCGGCGCAACCCTGATCCCGCTGCTGACCTTCGACCCGGAGCAGACGATGCGGACGGTGCAGGATCAGAAGATCACCGTGCTACCCGGGCCTCCCACGATTTACCAGAGCCTGCTTGATCACCCGGCCCGCAAGGACTTTGACCTCACCTCGCTGCGCTTCGCTGTTACCGGCGCAGCCACCGTTCCGGTGGTCCTCATCGAACGGATGCAGAGCGAACTCGATTTCCAGATCGTACTCACCGCCTACGGCCTGACCGAGGCGACCGGCTTCGGCACCATGTGTCGCGCCGACGACGACCCGGTCACGGTGGCCACCACGTGTGGGCGACCCATCGCCGATTTCGAACTGCGAATCGACACCCCTGACACCGACACCGGGGCAGGCGAAGTGCTACTGCGCGGACCCAACGTGATGCTCGGGTACCTCGACGATCCGCAAGCCACCGCGGAGGCCATCGACGCAGACGGGTGGCTGCACACCGGCGATGTCGGAACCGTCGACGAGGCCGGCAATCTCCGGATCACCGATCGGCTCAAGGACATGTACATCTGCGGCGGCTTTAATGTCTATCCCGCCGAAGTTGAGCAATCGCTGGCGCGATTAGACGGCGTGGCTGACGTCGCGGTCATCGGGGTTCCCGACGAGCGTCTCGGTGAGGTCGGCCGGGCCTTCATCGTTCGCCGCGGCAACACTGAACTGGATGAGGGCACGGTGATCGCCTACACCCGTGAACATCTCGCAAATTTCAAGACACCGCGCTCAGTGGTCTTCACTGATGCTCTACCGCGCAACGCCGGTGGGAAAGTCCTGAAAACCCTGCTTCGAGAGACGAACTGATGGATCTACACTACGACGCCGAGACCAGCGCCTTCCGTGATGAAGTGCGGACATTCCTGGCTGAACACCAGGACTCGTTCCCTACTGAGTCCTACGACACCGCTGAGGGTTTCGAGCAGCACCGGCATTGGGACCGGGTGCTGTTCGACGCCGGACTGTCAGTGATCACCTGGCCGGAGAAGTACGGCGGGCGAGACGCCACCCTGCTGCAGTGGGTGGTGTTCGAGGAGGAGTACTTCCGTGCCGGTGCACCCGGCCGCGCCAGCGCCAACGGAACCTCGATGCTCGCCCCGACGCTGTTCTCCCACGGTACCGAGGAGCAACTGGATCGTATCCTGCCGAAAATGGCGAGCGGCGAACAGATTTGGGCTCAGGCGTGGTCGGAACCTGAATCGGGCAGCGATCTCGCGTCATTGCGGTCAACGGCAACCAAGACCGATGGCGGGTGGCTGCTCAATGGCCAGAAGATCTGGAGTAGCAGGGCACCATTCGCCGAACGCGGATTCGGCCTGTTCCGATCCGACCCCGAATCGCAACGTCACCAGGGCCTCACCTACCTGATGTTCGATCTGAAGGCCGACGGCGTGACGGTGCGCGCGATTGAGCAACTCGGCGGCGAGACCGGTTTCGGAGAGATATTCCTCGATAACGCGTTCGTTGCCGACAATGACGTGATTGGGGCCCCCCACGACGGGTGGCGGGCAGCCATGAGCACGGCCAGCAACGAACGCGGGATGTCACTTCGTAGCCCAGCACGGTTCGTCGCGCCCGCGCAGCGATTAGTCGAAGCGTGGAAGGCCAACCCGGATCCGGCGTTTGCCGATCAGGTGGCCGACGCCTGGATCAAGGCACAGGCCTACCGGCTGCACACCTTCGCAACCGTCACGCGACTGGCCGACGGCGGCGAGTTAGGGGCTGAGTCGTCGGTCACCAAGGTGTTCTGGTCGGAACTTGACGTCGCAATTCATCAGACCGCATGCGAATTGCGCGGAGCCGATGGTGAACTCGCCGACGCGTGGACCAATGGTCTGCTGTTCGCGCTGGGTGGCCCGATCTACGCGGGCACCAACGAGAT
>SYAA01000406.1 GCA_005789055.1 Actinomycetota bacterium | reverse complement strand
TACCGTTGGCGACGATGCGCTCGATCCCGCTGGTTTGCAGGTGCACGTGGGGTTTGGTGAAGGTGCGGTAGTAGGTGTTGGAGAACGTCGGCCGCTTGCAGCCGAGGTCATAGTCCGGCGTCAGCTTCGCGCGAAGCCCGGCGTCGCGGATCATCGCCGCACGGAAGAGCGTTGCGATGCCGCTGGCGCCGAGGTTGAGCCGCCGGAAGGCCGACTGCCGGTGGTGCAACCCGACGTAGATGAAGAGTTCGTAGATCGTGTCGGTGATGGCTCGAATCCCGCGCTGAGTGAACGGGACTCGGGCGAAGAGCCGTTTGGCCCAGGTGGGGAAGGCGATGTCGACCTTGGGCACCACCCAGATCGGGGTGCGCTGATAGACGGTGAGGTCGGCGGCCTTCTTCGCCAGCTCCGGGATCAGTTGCACGGCGGTTGCGCCGGTGCCGATGATGGCGATTCGTCGACCTGCGGGGTCGAAGGCGTCATCCCAGTCGGCGGTGTGGATCACCGTGCCGGTGAAGTCGTGCACGCCCGGGATGTCCGGGGTGTGCGGCTGCGACAAGAACCCGGTGGCGGTGATCAGGAACCGGGTTCGGATCGTCTCGCCGCCGGCCACTGTGACGCGCCACAGGCCGGCCTCGGCATCCCAGCGGGCGCCGTCCACGCAGGTGTTGAACCGGATGTGGCGGCGGATGTCGTACTTGTCGGCGACGTCTTCGGCGTACTGCCTGATCTCCGCCCCGGTGGAATACAGCCGCGACCAGTTGGGGTTGGGCTCGAAGAAGTACGAATAGGTGGTGGTCGGCACGTCGACGGTCAGACCCGGGTAGTGGTTGACGTACCAGGTGCCGCCGAGATCGTCCTCGCGGTCCAGAAGCGCGAAGTTCTCGAACCCCAGACGCTTGAGTTCGATCGCGGCGCCGATGCCCCCGAAACCTGCCCCGACGACGATCACGTCGAAGAGTTGCTCGGTCATGAATCGACGGTACCCGAGTTTCCGGAACCACTGAGGCGCAGCGCTGCGCTGACGGCGAACGCCGGCACTTCCGGCCTCGCGAGGTCATGGCGGGCCCCGCTGATCTCGACGATCTCGGTCGGTGCCGGGATTAGTGCGACAGCGGTGCGCAGTTCGGTGAGGGAACCGAACGGGTCCGAGCCGCCGTGGGTGAAGACCGTCGGTACGGCGATCGACTCGAAGTGCCCGGTGCGCAGCCGCTCCGGCTTGCCCGGCGGGTGCAGTGGATAGGAGAACAGCGTGAGCGCATCGACGGCGGTCTGGCCCTGCGCCACCGCCATCGATGTCAGCCGCCCACCGTAGGAATGACCGCCGGCGATCACCGGGCCGGCGCTTCCAGTCGTATCGACAAGCGCGTCGCGCGCCACCGCGATGGCGTCGGTGACACCGGCGAGATCGGTGGCCGCCGCCGACGGCGGGCCCTTCGGGCGGCGGCGGCGGTAGGGCAGGTCATACCGGATTGCCAGCCAGCCGTGGACGGCCCACTGTTCGCAGACGGCGATCAGCAACGGGGACTCCCGGTTTCCGCCTGCGCCGTGCGTGAGCACCACCACGCCGGCGGCGGGGCCGGCCGGCTGGTGGGCGACACCGCCGATCGACTCGAGGTCGGGGCTCACTCCCGCAACCGGAACAATGCCGATACCGGCCCGAGTCCCTTGCCGATCGGATAGGCCGCTTTGAGGCACTCGGTCACCCAGGACTTTCCGAACCCGACCGCCTCGGGCATCGCAAAGCCGTGCGCCAGAGCGCAGGCGATCGCGGCCGCCAGAGTGTCGCCCGCGCCGTGGTCATGGCGCGTGTTCACCCGGGGCGCACCGAAGGTGTGAAAGGTCTCGCCGTCAAAGAGCAGATCGGTGCTGCTCGGCGCGCTGCGCAGGTGGCCTCCCTTGACCAGTACCCACTGCGGACCGAGGTCGTGCAGGGCGCGGGCCGCATCGCGTTGGGTGGCGGCATCGACGACGTCGATGCCCACCAGAAGTCGCACCTCATCGAGGTTGGGAGTGACCACACTCGCGAGCGGGAACAACTGCGTGCGCAGGGTGTCCAGTGCTGTCGGGTGAAGCAATGGGTCGCCGTGCATCGAGGCACAGACCGGGTCGACGACGAACGGCACCGTGCGGGCCAACCCGAGATCGCGCCAGCACTCTGCGACGGTCTCAATGATCTGAGCGGAGGCCAGCATCCCGGTCTTGGCCGCCTGAACACCGATATCGGTGACCACCGCCTCGATCTGACCCCTGACGACATCGGCCGGGATCTCGACAATGCCGTCCACTTTGAGTGAGTTCTGGACCGTTACCGCTGTCACCGCAACCAGCGAGTGCACACCGAGCAGCGCGAAGGTTCGCATGTCGGCCTGTATTCCCGCGGCCCCGCCGGAGTCCGATCCTGCGATGGTGAGCACCCGCGGCGGGGTAGCGCCGGGGGGCGTCAACGCTAAAAAGTCCACGGTGCCTTCCTCTTAACCTCTCACGGTAACAGCGGGTAGCTTTGTCGT
>SYAA01000058.1 GCA_005789055.1 Actinomycetota bacterium | reverse complement strand
CGGGGTGCACGCGGCCACTATCAACTCGGGCAACGTCACCGAGTGGGATACGTTCCACCGCCAGGTTGCCGCCGGCGAACTCGACGTATTGCTGGTGAGTCCGGAGCGGTTGAACAACCCGGAGGTTCGCGACAATGTGCTGCCCGCCCTGGCCGCCGACGCGGGTCTGGTGGTGGTTGATGAAGCGCACTGCGTCTCCGACTGGGGCCACGACTTTCGACCCGACTATCGGCGAATCCGCACCCTGATGGCCGAATTGGGCCCCGATACTCCGGTCCTGGCCACGACGGCGACCGCGAACGACCGTGTGGTCGACGACGTCGCCGCCCAGTTGGGTGTGGGCGGAGCCGACACCCTGGTGCTGCGCGGCGGCCTGGATCGCGAGTCATTGCATCTGTCGGTGGTCGAGATCGGCTCCGAAGCCCAGCGGGTCGCATGGATTGCCGCCCAACTGGATTCGCTTGACGGTTCAGGCATCATCTATACATTGACTGTCGCCGGAGCCCGCGACGTCGCGGCACTGTTGCGAGATCTCGGCCACGACGTCGCGGCCTACACCGGCGCGACCGACCCCGGCGAGCGGGAGCAACTCGAAGCCGACCTGCTCGCCAATCGAGTCAAAGCCCTGGTGGCGACATCGGCCCTTGGCATGGGATTCGACAAACCCGATCTCGGCTTCGTCATCCACCTCGGCGCGCCGTCGTCGCCGATCTCCTACTACCAACAGGTCGGCCGCGCGGGCCGGTCCTCGGCCAGCGCTCAGGTGATCCTGCTGCCCGGCGCTCAGGACAGAGATATCTGGGGCTACTTCGCGTCGGTGGCCTTTCCGTCCGAGGCCTTGGTGCGCAAGGTGATCGACGTCCTTGATCCCGAACGGCCGCGGTCGACTGCGGCGCTTGAGCCACTGGTGGACCTTGGTCGGACCAGATTGGAGATGGTGCTCAAGGTCCTCGATGTCGATGGTGCGGTCCGACGGGTCAAGGGTGGCTGGATCGGCACCGGCGAGCCGTGGTTCTACGACGAGCCGCGCTACCGCAAGCTCGAAGAGGCTCGTCGTCGTGAACAGCAGGCGATGCTCGACTACCAGGCCACTGGCGAGTGCCGGATGACTTTTCTGCGTGCACAGTTGGACGACCCGCAACTCACCGCAGGCGCGACCTGCGGTCGATGCGACAACTGTGTCGGCGTCCGTTACGACACCGAGGTCGATTCCGCCGCCGTCGATGCGGCGCAGAACCGGTTAGCACGGCCCGGTGTCGACATCAGCCCCCGACTGCAGTGGCCGACCGGGATGGCCAACCTGGGCATTGACCTCAGCGGTCGCATTACCGACGGACCGGCGACCGGAAGGGCCATCGGCCGGCTCACCGATCTGGGTTGGGGCGTGCGGTTGCGCCGGCTCCTTTCGGGGGTTGACGAACCCGTCCCGGCCGACGTGCTGTCGGCCACGGTAGCGGTGTTGGCGGCCTGGCCGTGGGAGTCGAGGCCGGTCGCCGTGATGGCGTTGGACTCAAGTACCCACCCGGTGCTGATCGGTTCACTGGTCGACGGCCTCGCGGAGGTGGGACGGCTGAGGAACCTGGGCACACTGCGGTACCGACCCGATCGGCGGCCGGTGGCCGCAGCGAACTCCGCGTATCGGGTGCGGGCACTTGAGGACTCCTGGGTTGCGCCCGACCTTGGCGGCGTGGTCGGTCCGGTGCTGCTGGTCGATGATGAAACTGATACGGGTTGGACGTTCACGATGGCGGCGAGGGTGCTGCGCCGGGCAGGTGCGGAGTCGGTACTGCCCTTCGCACTCGCGTGTGTGAATTGACGGCCTGCGGAGTCGGGACCTGTGGTTGACTCTGTACTAGAACACGTTCTAGATTTCTCAAAGATCCGGTGCACGCCCGGTGTTGAAACGTGGAGGCCCATGTACGCGCAGCCCCTGGTAGATGCGATCGCCGAAGCCGAACGACTGATCCGGGAGGCCCCGCACATCGAATCCGAGGCCGATCTGCTGGAGGGTCTGCAGTACCTTGCCGGCGGTATTGCGGCGTGCACGCATCTGGCTTTTGACTACGACCGCGACCACCCATTCCTGCAGTCCGGTACCGGGCCGTTCACCAAGATGGGACTGGATAACCCGGACACCCTTTACTTCGGAACGCGGGTGCAGGCCGGGCGCGACTATGTCGTCACCGGAACTCGGGGCACCACAACCGACCTGAGCTTTCAACTCCTCGGCGGCGAGTACACCGACGACAACGTTCCGGACAGCGAGACGGCGTTCGACGACCGTCAACTCGATATCGGAGCCAACGGAGACTACGAATGGCGGTTCACGCCGAAAACCAATGCGCAGTTGGTCATCCGCGAGGTGTACAACGACTGGTCCGCACAACGGGGAAAGGTCGCTATCGCCCGGGTTGACACCGCCGGAACCGCGCCGCCCCCGTTGACCAATGATCTGATCGAAAAGCGATTCGCGGTAGCCGGCAAGCAGCTGGTTCAGCGGATCAAGACGTGGTTGCAGTTTCCGCAGTGGTTCTACATGAACATTCCGGTCAACACGATGGTGGCGCCACGGCTGACCCCCGGAGGCCTGGCAACCCAGTACTCCTCGGCGGGTCATTTCGAACTGACGCCGGATCAGGCTCTGGTGATCACCTTGCCGGCAACCGACGCTCCCTATCTCGGTTTCCAGCTGGGCAGCCTGTGGTACGTCTCGCTGGACTACATCAACCACCAGAGTTCGTTGAACGGAACGCAGGCGCAGGTCGACGCCGACGGAAAGATCCGCATCGTGGTCGCCGACCGTAACCCCGGGGTAACGAACTGGGTGGAGACACTCGGACACCGCAAGGGCTTCCTCCAGTTTCGGTGGCAGCGGGTTTCGCGGGAGCTCACCGAGGCCGACGGGCCGACCGTCGAACTCATCGACATCAACGATGTAGCGGGGTATCTGCCGTTCCACGGCAGCAACGAAATCTCCCCGGAAGACTGGCGAGCGCGAATCGCACTGCGCCAGAAACAGATCGGCGACAGGATGGTGGTGTAGCGGATGGCTGCGATGCTTGAGAACAAGGTCGTCGTGATCAGCGGTGTGGGCCCGGCACTGGGAACCACGCTGGCGCGTCGTTGCGCGGAGGCCGGCGCCGATTTGGTGCTCGCCGCCCGTACCGCCGAGCGGCTCACCGAGGTCGCCGATCAGGTGAGCGCATTGGGCCGGCGTGCGCTCGCGGTGAGCACCGACATCACCGACGACGAGCAGGTAGCCAACCTGGTCACGCGCAGCCTCGAGGAGTACGGCAAGGTTGACGTGCTGATCAACAACGCCTTCCGGGTGCCGTCGATGAAGCCGTTGGCGGACACCACGTTTGCGCACATCCGTGACGCCATCGAACTGACGGTGCTCGGTGCGCTTCGGATCAGCCAGGGGTTCACTCCGGCCCTGGCCGAGTCGAAAGGCTCGGTAGTGAACGTCAACTCCATGGTGATCCGGCACTCCCAGCCGAAATACGGTGCCTACAAGATGGCCAAGGCGGCG
>SYAA01000405.1 GCA_005789055.1 Actinomycetota bacterium | reverse complement strand
TGGACGGGCTGCCGGACTCCCCGCCACGGCCTCCGGTGCCGGCCTCTGCGGCTTCCTTGCCCTGGTAACCGCTGAGCAGCTGGATGACCTGCTGACGCACTCGGGTCAACTCGGCGCCCAACTTGACCAGCACCTGGGCTGCGACGCCCTCACCTTCGCGGATGAGCCCGAGCAGGATGTGTTCGGTACCGATGTAGTTATGGCCGAGTTGCAGCGCCTCACGCAGGCTGAGTTCAAGCACCTTCTTGGCACGCGGCGTGAAAGGGATGTGTCCGGATGGCGCCTGCTGGCCCTGGCCGATGATCTCCTCGACCTGGGAGCGCACGCCTTCCAGCGAGATACCCAGGGACTCCAGCGACTTGGCCGCGACGCCCTCGCCCTCGTGAATCAGTCCCAGCAGGATGTGCTCGGTACCGATGTAGTTGTGGTTGAGCATCCGGGCTTCTTCTTGAGCCAGCACGACGACCCTGCGGGCGCGGTCGGTAAATCTCTCGAACATCGCCTGTACCTGCTCTCCGTCACCTGGCGTCGCGGCGGCACCGCGAGCCTGCTGATCACTCTAGTGGGCAGGTGCCGGGCCGTGCCGTCCCCTGACTGTCCCCACCCCGCCGAAGGGCGGACATGGCAGTACAACATCGGGCGAGGGCGGAGTATTTCCCCTGTACTTCCTGCGGTTTTGATGCTCAGCGGTCGGTGATTCGCGGCTAGCGAAACAACCGTGACGGGTCGATGACGCCACCACGGGGGCGACAGTCGGGCCCGAAGGAATCAGGTGGCAGCGTGGAACGCTTCGATGATCTCGGCCGGAATACGCCCGCGGGTGGAGACCTTGTGCCCGCTACGACGGGCCCACTCCCGGATCGCCGCACTCTGTTCCCGGTCGATTGAGCCACGGCCGCGACCCGACCCGCCGGTACGTCCCCGGCGCCGACCGCCGACGCGTCGACCAGAATCGATCCACTGCTTCAAATCCTCACGGAGTTTCTTTGCGTTCTTGGCCGAGAGGTCGATCTCATAACTGACACCGTCGAGGGCGAATTCCACCGTTTCGTCGGCCGGTCCGTCGCCATCGAAATCGTCGACGAGGGTAACTGTCACTTTCTTAGCCATGTTTGTTCAGTCCTTCCGCGCGCGCAATTGGATTTGCTTACCGACAATGTGCCATAAACGCGTGCAATGTGCCAAAAGGCACGCGAATTCGCAGCAACGCCAATCGCAGTAATTCAGTTTCCGTGTCGCCGGACAATCGGAAACAAAACCGTCTCGCGAATGGACAAGCCGGTAAGCACCATCAACAATCGGTCGATACCCATTCCGGTTCCGGTCGTCGGCGGCATTCCGAACTCCATTGCGGCGAGAAAATCCTCGTCGAGTGCCATCGCCTCGTCATCGCCGGCGGCTGCGGCACGAGCTTGAGCCTCAAATCTTTCCCGCTGGATCATCGGGTCAACTAGTTCTGAGTAGCCGGTGGCCAGTTCGAAGCCGCGGACATACAGGTCCCATTTCTCGGTGACACCGGCAATGCTGCGGTGTGCTCGCGTCAGCGGAGTCGTCTCGACCGGGAAATCCCTGACGAAAGTCGGTGCCCACAATGTGGCACCGACGCTGTGCTCCCAGAGTTCCTCAACCAGTTTGCCGTGTCCGTAACCGCGATCCGGAGGAATCTCGATACCGAGTCCGTCGGCAATTGCGAGAAGGTAATCGGTCGGCGTCTCAGGTGTGATTTCTTTACCGAGCGCGACCGACAGCGAAGGATACATTTGGAGTGACAGCCATTCGCCGTCCAGATCGTAGGTGGTGCCGTCCGGCAATGGCACCTGGCGGGTGCCGATTGCCTCGTCGGCCACCTCCTGAATGAGCTCCCGGGTCATCACTGCGGAGTCGTCGTAGGTGCCCCAGGCCTGGTAGGTCTCGAGCATCGAGAATTCGGGCGAGTGCGTGGAATCGGCGCCCTCGTTGCGGAAATTCCGGTTCACCTCGAAAACCTTCTCCAGCCCGCCGACTACACACCGCTTCAAGAACAATTCCGGGGAGATCCGCAGGAACAGGTCCGAGTCGAGGGCGTTGGAGTGCGTGACGAAGGGTCGGGCCGCGGCACCTCCGGCCAGCGTCTGCAGCATCGGGGTTTCGACCTCAAGGAACCCGCGCCGCTCCAGAAAGCCGCGGACCGCGCGCACGACGGCGATGCGTTGACGGGCCACCGACCGCGCCTGGGGGCGCACGATCAGATCCACGTAGCGCTGCCGGACCCTGGACTCCTCGCTGAGTTCGCGGTGTGCCACCGGCAGTGGTCGGAGCGCTTTGGCGGCCATCTGCCAGGAGTCGGCGAGTATCGACAGTTCGCCGCGACGGGAACTGATCACCTCACCGTGGACGAAGACGATGTCGCCGAGGTCGACGTCGGACTTCCAGCCGTCCAGCGCATCGGCGCCGACGCCGGCCAGACTGATCATCGCCTGCAGTTGAGTTCCATCGCCCTCCTGAAGGGTGGCGAAGCACAGCTTTCCGGAATTACGGGCGAACACCACCCGGCCGGCCACGCCGACGTGCTCTCCGGTGGTGGAGTCGGCCACCAGATCGGAGTGGGCGGCACGGATCTGGGCCAGTGAGTGCGTCCGCGGCACGGCAACCGGATAGGCCTCACGGCCCTCATCGAGCAGGCGCTGCCGCTTGCCCTGCCGGATCCGGAACTGCTCGGGCAGGTCGTCAGCCGCCTGATGTTCCGGTTGGCCCGCGGGGGCATCAGCATCGCTCACGGGGTGCCAGCCTAAACGCCCGGTTCAGTGCGCCGGCTTGAGGCGTCCCCGCTGGGTGTCCTGGTTTCGCTCGTAGACCATCCGCAGGCCGTCCAATGTGAGGTGCTTGTCGTAGTGATCGACAGTGCGCAGTTCGGGCAGCATCAGCGGGGCTGTGTGCCCGGTGGCCACCACCGTGACATCGGCGCCGTCGAATCCGTCGACGTCACGGCGGATCCGGGACACCAGGCCGTCGACGAGACCGGCGAACCCGAACATCGCCCCGGACTGCATGCATTCGACAGTATTCTTGCCGACCACCGACCGGGGCCGGGTGAGCTCGACCCGACGCAGGGCCGCGGACCGGGCGGCCGCGGCGTCCGACGAGAGCTGGACCCCGGGGGCGATCGCACCGCCCAGAAACTCGCCTTTAGCCGAGACGACATCGACGCAGATCGACGATCCGAAGTCCACAACGATCGCTGCGGATTTGAATTTCGCGTGGGCTGCAAGACAGTTCACGATGCGATCGGCGCCAACCTCCTTAGGGTTGTCGACGAGAAGCGGTATTCCGGTTCGGACGCCGGGCTCGATCAGCACGTGTGGCAGGCCCGCCCAGTACTGATCGAGCATGCCGCGCACCTCGTGCAGCACCGATGGCACCGTCGACAGACCGGCCACCCCGGTGAGGCGTTCGGAGTCCTCTCCGATCAATCCCTCGATGGTCAGGGCCAGTTCGTCGGACGTCACTTCAGGTTCGGTTCGAACACGCCAGTGATGCTGAACTTTCGCGTGCTCACCCGAACCGGAGATCAACCCGACGACGGTATGGGTGTTGCGCACGTCAACGGCCAACAGCATGGCTACCGCACCATCAATGGTGAGCGGAACATCAGTTCCTCCAGGTGATCTCGTGTTCGTCGACCCCGCCGGTATCGGGTGC
>SYAA01000057.1 GCA_005789055.1 Actinomycetota bacterium | reverse complement strand
GACGCCCCGATCGAGGTCATGCGCGACGGCCGCAAGGTCATCCTGACGGTGAATCCGGCCCCGGACAACTGACGCGATGTTCGCCAACATCGGGTGGGGCGAGATGATCCTGCTGTTGGTCGTCGGCTTGGTGGTGCTGGGCCCGGAGCGGCTTCCGGGCGCGATCCGCTGGGCCTCCGGATCGCTGCGCCAAGCGCGCGATTACCTCAGCGGCGCGACCACCGCGCTGCGCCAGGAACTCGGTCCCGAGTTCGAGGATCTTCGAGAACCGTTGGGCGAGTTGCAGAAACTGCGCGGCATGACCCCGCGCGCCGCACTGACCAAGCACCTCCTCGACGGCGACGATTCGTGGGTCACCGGTGACTTCGACGCCCCGCCGGCAAAGCCGCACAGCGCCACCATGCCGCCGGCCGCGGCGCCCCCCACCTCGCCGGGCGGCCCGGCACCTTTCGACGCCGACGCGACGTGAATCCGGCGCCCGTGAATCTGGCACCGCGTGAATTAGGCGCCGCGTGAATTTGGCGCCGCGTGAACCCGGCGCCCGACGTCGCGCGTGCGCCCTAACGCGCGGCTGGATCCAGTCCCAGAGACATTCCGGCCAAACCGCGCCGCCGGGCCATCAGCTTGTCGGCAATCGCGAGCAGCTCGGCGCCGGCGGCCGATTCCGGTGCCGACAGCACCAGTGGCACGCCGCGGTCCCCGGCAGTCACTAGAGCGGGATCCAGCGGAACCTGGCCGAGTAGCGGGACGTCCGCTCCGACTGCGCGAGTCAGCCGCTCGGCCACCTGCCGCCCCCCGCCCTCGCCGAAGATGTCCCATGTGGTGCCGTCGGGCATCACCAGACCGGCCATGTTCTCCACCACGCCCACAATGCGCTGCCGGGTCTGCAGTGCGATAGCACCGGCGCGCTCGGCGACCTCCGCGGCCGCAGCCTGAGGCGTGGTGACCACAAGAATTTCCGCACTCGGGAGGAGTTGCGCCACCGAGATCGCCACGTCACCGGTGCCCGGTGGCAGATCGAGCAGGAGTACGTCCAGATCCCCCCAGTACACGTCGGCGAGGAACTGCTGCAACGCCCGGTGCAGCATCGGTCCGCGCCACGCGACCGGAGCGTTGCCCTGCGTGAACTGCGCGATCGAGATGACCCTCACATCGTGCGCTATCGGGGGAAGGATCATCGACTCCACCTGAGTCGGCCGATCGCTCGTTCCCATCATCCGCGGCACCGAGTGGCCGTAAATATCGGCATCCAGCAGACCTACGGAGAGGCCGCGCGAGGCCATAGCCGCCGCGAGATTGACAGTGACGCTTGACTTTCCGACCCCGCCCTTACCGGAAGCGACGGCGTAAACCCGGGTCAGGGATCCGGGTTGGGCGAATGGGATCACCGGCTCAGCCGAAAGCCCCTGCTCGCCGCGCAACTGCTTGCGCAGTTCGGTGCGCTGCTCGTCGCTCATCACGTCCAGGTTCACCGTTATCGACCCGGTACCGGGAACGTCAGCGACGGCCGCGGTGACCATGTCGGTGATCTCGGTCTTCTTAGGGCACGCCCCAGTGGTCAGATAGATCTCGACGACCACGGCGCCGTCCTCGGCGACCGTGACGCTCTTGACCATGTTGAGTTCAGTGATCGGCCGCCGCAGTTCGGGATCGATGACGCCGGCCAGGGCGGCGCGCACCGCCTTCTCGCGCTCGCTGTTGTTTTCAGACATCGTTGGCTGAGTCTAGATGCGCACGACAGGTCTCGGTGCGCGGGAGTGCGACGCGAGGGTCAGCTGACCGGCCCGGGCAGCGCGCCGGTGGCCGGTTGTTCCTCCGGTGGCGCCACGGCGCCGGGTGCCGGGGGAAGCCACGGTGCCGCCGGGGGTGGTGCCGGTGCCGGGGGAAACCACGGTGCCGCGGGGGCCGGGGGCATGCCGGGCAGTGGTGCCGCGGGGGGTGGGGGCATGCCGGGCAGTGGTGCCGCCGGGGCCGGGGGCATGCCGGGTAGCGATGCCGCCGGGGGTGGGGGCATGCCGGGCAGTGGTGCGGCCGGGGGTGGGGGCATGCCGGGCAAGCCGGGGAGGCTCTGGGGGCCGGGTTCGGTGGCACCCAGGGGAGCGGGCGGCGGAGCCAGCCATGGCATCTGCGCCGGTGGCATCATCCACGGCGGCAGGTCCAGCGCCGGGGCCGCGGGCGGCAGTTGAGACGCCATGCAGATCACTTGGCAACCATGCTCGGGTAGCACGCTGTTGGCGGCCTCGGCTGCCGGCCCGGGCATAATCACCTGACCCGGCAGTTCGTTGTTGCCGAGATTGAACAGCGGCAACTGTGCCAGCGGATCGCTCGCCAGGAGGGCGGGGTTCTCCAGGTGTACAGCGCCGAGCGCGGGAATCGGACCGCTGATCGCCGGCAGATCGACCGGTGCGACACCGGTGGCATACGCCGCCGCCCAGCCCAGCACGTTCTGGGCATAGGGCATTGAGTTGTTGTAGCGCAGGATCGCGGTCAGCACCTGGGCCTGGTTGCGCAGGTTCAGACCACCGCTGCACAGGTAGCGCGCTGCCGAGAGGGTGGCGTCGAACAGGTTCTGTGGGTCGGCCCGACCGTCGCCATCGCCGTCGGAGGCGTATCGCGACCAGGTCCCGGGCAGGAATTGCATGGGACCCATCGCCCGGGCGTAGGTGGCGCGCCCGCCGACGTTGCCCTGCACGATGATCTCGTTGCCGGGCAGGCTTCCGTCTAGCGTCGGGCCGTAGATGGGCCGGACCGCCGTTCCGCGTGCGTCGGTCGCGCCGCCGTTGGCGTGTGACGATTCGATGCGGCCGATGCCCGCGAGCAGATTCCAGCTAACCCCGCACCCGGGGGCCGCAGTAGCCATGGTCTGCTCCGCTTTGCGGTAGGCCGACAGCGCCATGCCCGGGATGCGCATGCCGCCGGTGGCGTTGATCACCGCAGCCGGGGGCGGGGGCGCGAAACCGGTCGCTGCCGCGATCCGGAAATCGGCCGGCGGCTTGGCCAGAGCGACCACTGCCACTCCCTGCGCCACCGGCTGAGCCTCGTCGACCGTGACCAGGGGCGTGACGTCGCTTCCGCTGATCGGGATGCCCGCCCGGCCTGGAGAGGCCGCCACCGCCCCGGCCAGCAGGAGTGGTGTGAGCACCACAACGCCGAACGCGGGGCTACTCACCACCCGCCCGAGCCGCTGTTTCATCCCCCGGTGTCCATTCTCAGTAGAGGTGTCGATTGTCAGTAGTTCAGCGTACGGCCAACTTCAGTACTTATGTGAACCCCGTCACCATACCTAAGGCTGTGACGCCTGTGGCGGGCTATGGCAGCTTGTCACCCTGGGGTCTCTTGCCTCGGCGCTCGGAGTTCGGGTGTTTGCCGGCGGTCCGCGGCTGCAACGCCTCGAGGAGTTCGCGCACCTCCTCGAGTTCGCGCCGCAGGTAGTCGCGGGTCGCGACCTCACCGATAGCCAAGCGCAACGCGGCAAGTTCCCGGGCCAGGAACTCGGTGTCGGCCTTGGTCTGCTGGGCTCGTCTGCGGTCTTCGTCGAGGGCGACCTTGTCGCGGTTTTCCTGGCGATTCTGGGCCAGCAGAATCAACGGCGCCGCATAGGCGGCCTGCGTTGAGAACGCCAGGTTCAGCAGGATGAACGGGTAGGGATCCCAGCGCAGACCTACCGCGAACAGGTTCAAGGTGATCCACACGACCACCAGGACGGTCTGCCACATCAGGTAGCGGCCGGTGCCGAGGAACCGGGCGATCGACTCGCTGAACCGCCCTACCGAGTCGGAGTCGAGGTTCAACGACGGCCGCCGCGACGTGCGCGGGGTATCGAGTCGCTGGCGGGAGTCGCTCACAGCGCGTCCTGACCGGCAACGCCGTGCAATTCCGCGGTCGGGTCGCCGTCCTCGAAGCTATCCCGCCAGTCGTCGGGCAGCAGGTGATCGAGCACGTCATCGACGGTCACCGCGCCGAGGAGATGACTGCCCTCGTCGACGACCGGGCCGCACACCAGGTTGTAGGCAGCAAAATGCCGGGTCACCGACCCCAGCGAGGCATCGGGCGGCAGCACGGGCAGGTCCGTGTCGACGATGCCGCTGACCAGATTCGCCGGCGGCTCCCTCAGCAGAGCCTGAAGATGTACCAAACCCAGATAGCGGCCGGTCGGGGTTGCCGTCGGCGGGCGCACCACGAAGACCACCGATGCCAGCGCCGGGGTCAGGTCGGGATCGCGCACCCGGGCCAGGGCCTCGGCCACCGTGGTGTCGGGCGCGAGTACCACCGGGTTGGAGGTCATCATGCCGCCGGCCGTATACGGAGAATGGCTCAGCAGTCGGCGAACCGGTTCGGAGTCCTCCGGATCCATCCGGCGCAGCAGTGCCTCCGCCTCGGTCGGATTGAGGACGCCCAGCAGGTCGGCAGCGTCGTCGGGATCCATCGCCTCGAGCACGTCAGCGGCCCGCTCGGTGTCCAAACCCATCAGCAATGCGGTTTGGTCGTCGTCGGGCAACTCCTGCAGCACATCGGCGAGCCGCTCGTCGTCGAAGGCGTTGATGACCTCGGTGCGGCGTTTGGCGGGAAGGTCGCGCAGTGCG
>SYAA01000404.1 GCA_005789055.1 Actinomycetota bacterium | reverse complement strand
GGCCGCCGGAGACCTGGTAGGCGCCCTCCTCGAACGTGCCGCCGGCGTGCAGGACCGTCATCACGACGTCCACGGTCGGCTGGCCGGAACTGTGCATCGCCACCGGAATGCCACGACCATCGTCGGTAACCTCGACGCCGCCATCAGCCAACATCCGGACGTCGACCTGGGTGGCATAGCCCGCCATCGCCTCATCGACGGCGTTGTCGACCACCTCCCACACCAGGTGGTGCAGGCCACGTTCTCCGGTGGACCCGATGTACATCCCGGGCCGCTTACGGACCGCCTCCAACCCCTCGAGGACCTTGATGGAGTCGGCGCCGTAGGCGTCGGGGGACTTCTTCTTCGTGGCAGGCACGGGCGCGCGCGTCTCCTTGATTTGCCGACGGGTGGCGAACGTGGCCGCCCAGGGTGTTTCCATCAGTCTACCGTTAAGGACGGACAGGACCGATTCTGTAACGGCGTTTCTACACACCTAATTGCGCCGTGCACGGAATATCGCGGGCGAAGATGCCTCCGGACGCTTGCGGCGCGGAACCGCGACGTTCTGGTGGCGCTGGGGCTGTTGTGGTAGGGGGGCTCAACCGTACGTGTCGCGCGGGCCCCGGCCGGAGATATGGCGGGGACCTTTGCGCCACGAAGGGGCTGTGGGGCCGCTGATTTTGAGGACTGTGACCACCCCGTCGCCGACGGCGTTGGCGATTTTAGCCAGCAGTTGCGTCTGCACCAGGCGGAGCTGGGTCGCCCAGGCGGTGGACTCCGCGGCAATGCTGAGCACGCCGTCGCGCAGAGCGATCGGCTGGGCGTGTTCGGCGATCTGCTCCCCGACCACGCCGTCCCACCGGGCGAAAACCATGCCCTCGGCGACTTTCGGCGACCAGCCGTTGGCGCTGGAGAGTTCGCGCGCAGCAGGACCGACCGGCTGTGGATCGCGGGAATCCGGGCCCGGCCCCGACCAACGACGGCGTCCGCCCGGTGCTGTCGACCGGTGCCGCTCGGGGGAGCTACGGCCGCGGCCGACCTCTTTTCCCAACCCGCGCGCGGAGGCGCGTGCCTCTTCGAGGGCGCGTCGCACCAGGTCCATCCCCGGTATGGCGGCTAGGTGCTGCGGCGGCGCTGGGAGGTCGGCGGTGCCGTCACCGTCGGCGCTGTGATTGTCGGGGGGAGGAGTCGGACCGGCGGGCGGCATCATGGCAGCACCGCCGACGCCCGACCGTTGTCGTCGTCGCGCAGAGTGATCCCGATCTGGGTGGCATCCCAGTCCGCGGGGATGTCCTCGGCGACGGCTGCGGTGACGAGCACCTGTTCGGCACCCGCCACCGCGGCGGCCAGCGCCCGGCGGCGCGAGTTGTCCAATTCAGCGAACACGTCATCCAGTATGAGTACCGGTTCGCCACCTTCGTTCCCCAGGAGTTCGTAGGCCGCCAGTCGAAGTGCCAAGGCCATCGACCAGGATTCGCCGTGGCTGGCGAAGCCTTTAGCCGGTTGGTCACCGAGGTTCAGTTCCAGGTCGTCGCGGTGGGGGCCGACCAGGCACACACCTCGTTCAAGTTCGGCATCCCGGCGGCGCGTCAACGCCGCCTCAAGTGCCTGCCGGCACTCGGCGACCCCGGCCGCACCCGGGTGCTCCCATGCACCGGTGCTAGGGCGGTAGGCGATACCGGCCGGGCGCGACGTGGGCGCTAACACCTGATAGGCCTTTTCCACTTCGGGTGCGAGGAGGTTTACCAACTCGAGTCGAGCCGCCATCAATTCCGCGCCGTGCTCGGCAAGGTGGCCGTCCCACACCTCAAGGGTGTCCATCAATGTCGGGTCGGCGCGGAACCTCCCTCCGGTTGCCGATTTCAGTAGCGCCGTGCGTTGCCTGAGCACTTTGTCGTAGTCGGCGCGCACGGCGGCAATTCTCGGACGGCGAACCGTCGCCAGTTCGTCGAGGTAGCGTCGCCTCTCGCTGGGGTCACCCCGGACTAGGGCCAGGTCCTCCGGGGCGAACAGCACTGCACGGACGGCGCCGAGTACTTCGCGGGCACTGCGTGCCGGCGCGCGATTCAACCGGGCTTTGTTCGCCCGCCCCGCGACGATCTCAAGATCTACCGCGAGTTCACGGCCGTCATTGACCACGATTGTCGAGATGATCGCGCGTTCTGTCCCGGCCCGCACCAGCGGTGCATCATTGGCAACCCGGTGTGAACCGAGCGTGGCGCAATACCACAGCGCCTCAACGAGATTCGTTTTTCCGAAACCGTTGGGGCCTACGAACACCGTCCGGCCCGGGCTGAGTTCAAGATCGACTTCAGACCACGATCGGAAGTCGCGTAGCCCGAGATGACGAACATACATTCAATTCAGCCGGACAGCGGAATTCGTTTTACCGCGTGGCCACCGAATTGGTTACGCAATGCCGAAACGGCTTTCATGGTGGGTGACTGTTCCTGCCGCGAGGCGAACCGGGCAAACAGGGACGCCGCAATTACCGGCGTCGGTACGCGGTGATTAATGGCCTCTTCCACCGTCCAACGGCCCTCGCCGGAGTCTTCGGTGTAGTCGGAGATATCGGTGAAGCTCGGGTCTTCGGCGAGCGCCTTCGCCAGCAGCTGCTGCAACCATGACCGTACGACGGTGCCGTTGGTCCAGGCCTGGATGACTGCCTGGGTGTCGGTTATGAGTGGCTCGGCAGCGAGCAATTCATAGCCTTCCGCGTAGGCCATCATCAATCCGTACTCAATACCGTTGTGCACCATCTTGGCGTAGTGCCCAGCGCCGACCGGCCCGGCATGCACAAAGCCGTCGCCGACCGGGCCCGGGGGCCGCAAGGTATCGAATATGGGCATCATCCGCGCGACGTCGGCGTCACTCCCGCCGACCATGAGGCCGTAGCCCTCGGTCAGTCCCCAGATACCGCCGGAGACACCCGCGTCAACGAACCCGATGCCTTTCTTCGCCAGCAGTTCAGCGTGCGGGCCATCTTCGGTGAAGCGGGAGTTGCCGCCGTCGACCACCAGATCACCGGAACTGAGGACCTCCGCCAGCGACACGATGGTCTCGTTTGTGATCGGCCCGGACGGAACCATCACCCAGACCACACGGGGACTTTGGAGTTTGTCGGCAAGCGCCGCCAAGGTCGGTACGTCGGAGACCTCCGGACGCGGATCGAACCCGACGACGTCGTGTCCTCCCTCGCGGAGCCTTTCCCGCATGTTGAAACCCATTTTTCCCAGACCAACCAAACCCAGTTGCATGCGCGTTTCTTTCTCGAGTTTTTCGGTCAGCCGGGTAGGCGGACCGGCATCAGCAGATAGACGTAATCGGTATCGGCGGCCGGGAAGGGTCCCGGGCCGGCGAAGTCGATGGCAGTGTCGCCGACCGGGCGCAGCACCGCGGGCTTGCTTGACGTGGTGAATCCGAACAGAGCGCGTTCGCAGTGCAGAGAACCCAGGCCGTCGGTGAGGTAGGTCGGGTTGAACGCGATAGTCAATGGTTCACCCGCAAATTCCACCGGCAACTGCTCTTCGGCAAGGCCGACTCCATCCGCACCGGCTGACAGGCGTAGTGAATCCGGCCCGAACTCCATCCGAATCTGGGAGCCGCGCTCAGCCACCAGCGCAACTCGTTTGATCGATTCGGTGAGTTCGGCGATCGCAACTGTTGCCATTGCCGTGTGCTCAGCGGGCAACAACTGCCGAAATTTTGGGAACTCGTTTTCCAAAAGACTGGTGGTACTTCTCCTGCCGCCGCTGCGCATTCCGAGCAGCCGCGCATCATCGACGGCCGCGCCGGTACCGAGAGCCAGGTGCACTTCAGACCCCGAGGTCACCGCCTTAGCGGCCTCCGCCAGCATCTTGGCCGGCACCAGCACAGCGGCCTCGATGTCGGGGGAGGTGGTGACCCACGTCAACTCACGTACCGCGAGCCGGAAACGGTCAGTGGCTGCCAACACAACCTTGGTACCGGAAATCTCGACCCGGATCCCGGTGAGCATCGAAATCTGATCGTCGCGACCAGCTGCCACCGCCACCTGGCCGACTGCTTCGGTGAACAGGTCTGCCGGAAGGACGCCGGTCTCCTCCGGCAAGGTGGGCAACGTCGGGTAATCCTCCACCGGCATGGTGGGCAACGAGAATTTCGCGCTACCGCAATTCAACAGCATTCGGGAACCGTCGACACTCACCTCAACGGGCTTGGCCGGCAACGATCTGGTGATCTCGGACAGCAACCGGCCTGAGACCAAAACTGCTCCCACTGAAGCGATTTCGGCGGGTACGTGGACTTCTGCTGACACGTCGGAGTCAAATCCAGTGATGGTCAGGCCCGCATCGGATCCGGTAATCAGGACGCCGGCGAGGATCGGCCGGGACGGTTGCTTCGTCGGCAGAATTCGCGCCACCCACGCGACCGCCTCGGCGAAGTCATCGCGTGCGAGGCGAAATCTCAAGTCGGAGTCAACCATCGTGGTTGCCACGTCCATCGTGTCCTTTCGTCATCCCGGTAACGGTGATCCGGGAGCGCCCATCAAATGAACCGTAGAGCGTCAGGGCCGATCGCGAAAGCGAATCGGCTGGTGGCTGGAGGGTGTTCTTGGCTGGGGTCGAGCTGAAAATCACGAGCTTCCCCAGGGCCGTTCTTCTGGAAGGACTTATTCATAGAGATAACAGCAGTAGTAGTAGGGCCTGTGGAAGCTGTTGGCAAGTGCACAGATCGACTGTTGAGACCGGGTACGGGGTTGTGGATGGGATGTCGGTAACTCAATAGGGAGGCGGGTGGGCCTGTGCACTGCGGCCGGGGTTGTGGGGAAGGCCGCTGCAATCGGGAAGGGTTTTTGGGCTTGTCCACAGGTTGCCCACACGCCTCCGGCGGTGCTGCTGATACGGAAGTGACGAAAGTTTTTAGCGTTTGGCGCGCTGGCGGATTTGCGTGGTGAGTTCTTTAACGTGGTCGAAAATCTCACGCCGGTGCGCCATCTCGCCGAGGATCTTGCGCTGTGCGTACATGACCGTGGTGTGGTCGCGACCGAAGGCCTGGCCGATTTTCGGCAACGACAGATCCGTAAGTTCGCGGCACAGATACATGGCGATCTGCCGAGATTGTGCCAGCGTTCGCGTTTTGCCGGGTCCGCGCAATTCCTCGACGGTGGTGTCGAAGTACTCAGCGGTGGCGGCCATGATCATGGATGCGCTGATTTGGATCGTGCCGGCATCGGCGACCAGGTCCCGCAGAACGATCTCCGCCAATGCGGCGGTGATCGGGGTTTTGTTCAACGACGCAAACGCGGTAACCCGGATCAGTGCACCCTCAAGTTCACGGATGTTGCGTTCGATGCTGCTGGCGATGAGCTCGAGAACGTCGTCCGGGACGTCGAGCCGCTCCATCTGGGCCTTTTTCCGCAAGATTGCGATGCGGGTTTCCAGTTCCGGCGGCTGGACGTCGGTGATCAGTCCCCATTCGAACCGGGTCCTCAGCCGGTCCTCAAGGGTAGCCAACTGCTTGGGCGGGCGGTCCGAGGAGATGACGATCTGCTTATTGGCGTTGTGCAGGGTGTTGAAGG
>SYAA01000008.1 GCA_005789055.1 Actinomycetota bacterium | reverse complement strand
CAGTCCGCCGGCGGCGACCAGCGTGGTGGCCAGCACTGCAACCGGTTGGGACACCAGGGAGGACGCCGCGGTGGACCCGGGTGCCACGAACGGCGTCCACGCCGACGTTCCGCGCAGCACCTCGGTCAGCGACGTCCACTGGGTGGTGACCCCTGAGGACTCGATGAAGTCCAGAAACGGCGGGCTTATCCGGCCGAGCAGCACGAGTGCGACCACCCACCACGTCACCGCGAGGACTGAGGCCAACATCCACCACGCGGTGAAACGTCGCCACCGACGATTCGGGCGGTGGCAGGCCCACCAGATGATCGCGGGCAGGCAGGCGGCCAGGCTGGCGACTGCGTTGACCGCGCCCATCAGCGCCAGGGCCACTCCGGCGCGGCCGGCGAGCATCCGCAGCGATCTGGCGCCGGTGGCCCGCTGGAGCGGACCCTGGGGATCCAGCGCCAGGATCACCGGCAGCAGCACCCACGGGGCCAGCATCATCGGGAGGGTCTCCGAGGAGATGGAACCGATGGTGGTCAGCACCCGGGGCGAGAGGGCATAGGCCACCGCACCGATGAGCCGTGACGTGCGGGTGCCGATGCCCAGTGCCTCGGCGACCCGCAGCAGACCCCAGCACCCCACCGTGAGCAGGACCGCCCACCACAGCCGTTGGGTCAACCATCCCGGCACTCCGAGGGTGTGCCCCAGCGCGAAGAACGCACCGTGCGGAAACAGGTAGCCGTAGGCCTGATTCTGGGCCTGACCGAAAGGCAGGTCGCTGTTCCAGAGGTTGGCCGCCCGGGCCAGGAAGCGCAGCGGGTTTGCGGTCAGATCCAGCTTGGTGTCCGGTGAGATCAGTCCCGGTGAGGAGGCCAGGCACAGCACCAGAGCAGCGGCGAAGATCCCGGCCAGCCAGCGACGCGGCAGCGGGGATCCGGCGGCGGTGTCCTCCGCGGCCGTCGGTGGCGAGGCCGTGGGTGGGGAGGCGGCGAGGGTGCTCAGGCTAGCCGCGGTTGCCGTACTCGACGCGGTTGAGCACCGACGACGCGGGGTCGCCTGCGGACAGCGGTGGCTTGGTGTCCTGCTGGATCATCAGCGTCACGCCGAACACCGACGCTGCTCCCAGCAACAACCCGACCACCAGCGAGGCTCCGGCTGGCACCACGAACCGGGACATGATCGGCGCTCCTCGCGGTAGTGGCAGGGCCAGCCGGGGAATCGGCCGCCCAGAGAACTGCTGGTGAACCTAGCACGGAGGGAGTTGGCGCCGACCTTGCGTTGGACCCCCGCCTCGGTCATGACAGCATGTGGGGATGTTTACTCGGCTACTCCCGCGTGCACTGACGGCGTTGACGGCTTTGCCCCTGGCGCTGGCTGCCTGTTCGGCGCCGGCCCCCCGTACCGAGTCGGCACCCGCCGCCGGCGCCGGCACGGTGCAGTCCGACTCCGTCACGGCGATGGCCGGGCCCATCGGGGCCCCGGCCGCCCCGGCGGCACCGTTCTGCGGTGATATCGCGGCGCTGTCGACCCGCGACAAGCTGGCCCAACTGCTCATGGTGGGCGTTCGCAACGCGGCCGATGCCCGGGCCGTGGTCGATGGTTATCACGTCGGCGGCATCATGATCGGCAGCTGGACGGACCTGTCGATGCTGACCGACGGGTCGTTGGCCGGGATCGCGAATCTGGGTCCGCTGCCATTGGCGGTCAGCGTCGACGAGGAGGGCGGCCGCGTTTCGCGGCTGTCGTCACTGATCGGACCGGCACCGTCGGCGCGCACGCTGGCACAGACCCAGACCCCCGAACAGGTCTACCAACTCGCCCTGGGCCGGGGCGCTCAGATGCGAGGCCTGGGTATCACGGTGGACTTCGCTCCCGTCGTCGACGTTTCTGCCCAGGCCGCCAACACCGTCATCGGCGATCGGTCCTTCTCCAGCGACCCGGCCACCGTCACGACCTATGCCGGGGCGTTCGCCCGAGGTCTGCGCGATGCCGGTGTGCTGCCAGTGCTCAAGCACTTCCCGGGCCACGGCTCCGGCTCCGGTGACTCGCACACCGCCGGGGTGGTGACCACTCCGCCACTGTCGGACCTGATGGAAAGCGACCTGGTGCCCTACCGCACGCTGGTCGCCGAGGCGCCGGTCGCGGTCATGATGGGACACCTCGAGGTGCCCGGCCTGACCGGCAACAACCCGGCCAGCCTCAGTGCCGCCGCGGTGAACCTGCTGCGCAGCGGCGGTTACGGCGGACCGGGCTTCAACGGCCTGGTGTTCAGCGATGACCTGTCCTCTATGGCTGCGATCTCGTCGCGCTATGGCGTTGCCGAGGCAGTGCTGCGGGCACTGCAGGCCGGTACCGACGTGGCGCTGTGGATCACCACCGACGAGGTGCCCGCGGTGCTGGATCGGTTGGAGAGCGCGGTCGGCTCCGGTGAGCTGGCGATGCCCGCGGTAGAGGGCTCTGTGCTGCGGCTCGCCGGCGTCAAGGGCCCTAGCGCGCGCTGCGGCGGCTAACCGTGGCCGGTGGGGCCGGCGGCACAAAGAGGCTTCCGCGGGCGGTCCGCGAACAGCAGATGCTCGACGCCGCCGTACAACTGTTCTCCGCCAACGGCTATCACGAGACGTCGATGGACGCCATCGCCGCCGAGGCGGAAATCTCCAAGCCGATGCTCTACCTGTACTACGGCTCCAAGGAGGAACTGTTCGGCGCCTGTCTGAGCCGGGAGTTGAGCCGCTTCGTCGAGGCAATCCGCGCCGATATCGACCTGAAGCAGACCCCGCACGAGTTGCTGCGCAGAACAATCGGCTCGGTTTTGCACTACATCGACGCCAACCGGGCATCGTGGATCGTGCTTTATTCCCAGGCCACCAGTTCGCAGGCTTTTGCGCACACCATCCGCGAGGGCCGCGAAAAGATCATCGATCTCGTGGCCCGATTGCTGGAGACCGGAACCCGAAACCCTGATCCCGATAACGACTTTCACATGATGGCGGTTGCCTTGGTGGGGGCCGGTGAGGCGGTCGCAACCCGCGTCAGTGTTGGTGACGCTGATGTCGAGGAAGCCGCCGAGCAGTTGATCAACCTGTTTTGGCGCGGACTTAAGGGAGTGCCCGCACCGAACCGGTGAGATGCGGGTAGCCCTTGGTCAGATCACGCAGCGTGATATCCCATCCGCGATCCACCTGATCGGTGTATAGACCGAGGACCGCCGGGAGGAATACCGGTTTACCGAACTTGACTGTGTAGCTGACGGCGTCCGGAAGTTGCCCTTCGATGTTCGCCAGAACTGTTGCAGCACTGAACATCCCATGCGCGATCGGCCTTGGGAAGCCAAACAGCCGAGCCCCGATACGGCTGGTGTGGATCGGGTTGTGGTCGGCGCCCACCGAGGCGTATCGGCGGATCTGTCGCGAGGTGATCCGCACAACGGCGCTCGGCGGCGGCAGCTTTAACTGTTTGGGCGGCTCCGGCTTGGGCTCCGCGGACAGACTGGTGCGTTGCTGATGCAGAAAGGTCGTGACCTGATCCCAGGCGAGCTCGTTTCCGACGGACACCCGGCTCACGACGTCAACCAAGAGGCCCTTTCGGTGTTCACGAAGATTTTCGGCATGCGCGCTGATATTGACGACGTCGGTCACCGCGATCGGCCGATACCTGGTGATCCGGTTCTGGATGTGCACCGCGCCCATCGCGGCGAACGGAAAGTCGAAACCGGTGACCAACTCCATCACCACCGGGTAGGTCAGCACGAACGGATAGGTCAGTGACACAGTGTCGCCGTAGCGCAGTCCGGTGACGGCGGTGTAGGCGGCCACGTTGCAGCGATCGATCACGACATCGTCGGCGGTGAGCGTCCTGTCCGGAAGTCGGTCTCCACGAGCGATCAGCGGCAGCGCGCCGAGGGCCGCACGCACAAGGTTGTTCATTGTGATCAGGCCCCCAACATCCCCTGACCACAGACCCGGATCACGTTCCCGGTGCAGGCATTTGAGCCCGGGCTGGCGAAATAGGCGATGGTTTCGGCAACGTCGACGGGCTGCCCGCCCTGATAGAGCGAGTTGAGGCGGCGGCCAACTTCCCGCGTGGCTAACGGGATCGCCGCGGTCATCGCGGTCTCAATGAATCCCGGCGCCACGGCATTGATCGTGATGCCCCGGCCTGCCAGCGATGGTGCCAGCGCCTCGGTGATACCGATCATGCCCGCCTTGCTGGTGGCGTAGTTGGTCTGGCCGCGATTGCCCGCGATCCCCGCCATCGACGACAGTCCGATCACCCGGCCTCCGGTACCGAT
>SYAA01000403.1 GCA_005789055.1 Actinomycetota bacterium | reverse complement strand
GGAGGCCTGGGGCCGCTACTGGGGCTGGGATCCCAAGGAGACGCTGTCGTTTATCGCGTGGGTGATTTACGCGGCGTACCTGCACGCGCGATCGACTGCGGGCTGGCGCGACAAGAAAGCCGCGTGGATCAACGTCGCGGGATTCGTCGCGATGCTGTTCAACCTATTCTTCATCAACCTGGTGACCGTGGGCCTGCACTCCTACGCCGGAGTCGGCTAGCGCGGGTTCTTTTCGCCGCCGCCGATTTTCCAGAGGAAGTCCGGGTCATCATCGGGCCCGATGACCCGGGTGGGGGGCTTATGGGCGTTGGCGCGCACGGCCCGCACGCCGAAGTAGGCCACGGCGGCGACAGCCACGATGATCAGCAGGTACAGCACAAGAAAACCTCCTTGGTACGAATATACGCGCGTCGGTAGTCTGGGCTCCGTGACGGATCTCAACAGCGGCGACGGCCGCGGTGACGGCCGCAGTACCGGCCGCCTGCTCGCCGATGTGGCGGCCTACACGCTGGCCCGGCTGGTACTGGTGGCAGCGTTGACGGCGGCGATCTTCTACGGCGCGCATCTGATCGGCATCGCCGAATTCCCCCTCGTGGTCGCGATGCTGTTCGCGATCGTGATCTCGCTACCGCTGGGGATCTGGTTGCTGGCTCCGCTGCGCCGCCGCGCCACCGCGGGCATCGCACAGGTCGATGAGCGCCGTCGCAGCGACCGCGAGCAATTGCAGGCCCGACTGCGCGGCGAGAGTGAGTCGTAACGACGGCTCAGCGGCCTAACGCCAACGCGCTCGCCACCGCAACCGACCACACCAGCATGGTCAGACCGGTGTCGCGCAACACCGCGATGAGGTCCCGGCCGCCCTGTCCGCGGCGCACCGGCCCGGCGGCTCGGACCGCCAGGGGCACCGCGAGCAGACCCAGCGCGCACCACGGCGTGGCCCGCATCAACGCCACCGTGAGAATCCCGGCCAGCCCCAGCAGGGCCTGGTAGAGCACCCGGGTGCGGGCATCGCCGATCCGGACCGCCAGCGTCATCTTGCCGCTGACCGCGTCGGTGGGAATGTCACGCAGGTTGTTGGCGACCAGCACCGCCGAGGACAGCGCGCCGGTGGCCACCGCCAGCGTCACCCCGACGAGATCGATCCGCAACGCCTGGGTGTACTGCGTGCCCAGGACCGCGACCAGACCGAAGAAGATGAATACCGCGACCTCGCCGAAGCCGGAGTAGCCGTAGGGGCGCGAGCCCCCGGTGTAACCCCAGGCGGCGGCGAGGCACGCCGCGCCCACCGCGATCAGCCACGGTGCGCTCACCAACGCCAGTGCCACACCGGCGACGGCGGCCAGCACGAGGCTGATGATCGCGGCGGCCAGGACGGAGCGCGGGGCGGCGACCTTCGAGCCCACCAGCCGAAGCGGTCCGGCACGTTCGTCGTCGGTGCCGCGGATCCCGTCGGAGTAGTCGTTGGCGTAGTTCACCCCGATGATGAGGCTGACCGACACCGCCAGGGCCAGCAGGGCCTTCCACCACAGTGCGCCGTGCAGCCAGGCCGCCGCACCGGTGCCGGCGATCACCGGGGCGATCGCATTGGGCAGGGTGCGCGGGCGCGCGCCGGAGATCCACTGCGCGAGAGTCGCCATCAGCGGCCGGCCAGTTCCAGAACGAGGTTGATGGTGCTGGCCAGCACGACCGCGCCCAGCACGAACGACACCAGCCCCTGGGCCAGCACCGACCCCCGCATGGGCCGGCTGGCCAGATCGGTGTCGGAGACCTGGTAGGTCATGCCGACCGTGAAGGCCAGATAGGCGAAGTCAAGGAAGCGCGGCCGGTAGTCGCTTTGGTGGAACGCGATGACATCCGGTTCGCCGCCCAGGTAGTACAGCTGCGCGTAGCGAAGCATAAAGGTGGTGTGGACGGTCAACCAGGCCGCAATGACGCTGAGGACGCCGATCGCCGCCTCGCCGAGTTGACGTTCCTCTCCGGCGGCGGCCAGCAGATAGCCCACTCCGACCAGGCTGGCGATGCTCGCGATCAGCACGACCAGGTGTGACACCGTCGGCGTGCCGTCCTCGTGTCGCTGCCTGACGTGTTTCTCGGTCTGGGCACCATCCAGCGGAGCCACCACCAACCACGTCGTGGCGAGGTAGACGGTCGCGGCAACGATCCAGCCGACCGCCGGCGAATAGTGCCACTCGTTGCGCACCGTGCCGGTCAGTACCGCGGCCAGCACCCCCAGTGCCAACGCCATCGCCATCCGGACCATGGCGGTGAGCCTAACGGTGCCGGGGCGCATACTGGTGCGGTGAAAACAAAGATCTGCGAGCAGTTCGGCATCGAGTTCCCGCTGTTCGCCTTCAGCCACTGCCGTGACGTCGTCGCCGCGGTGAGTAATGCAGGTGGATTCGGTGTCCTCGGCGGGGTGGCGTTCACTCCAGATCAACTCGAGCAGGAGTTGTGCTGGATCGACGACCACGTCAATGGCAAGCCCTACGGTGTCGACATCATCGTTCCGGCCAAGTTCGAAGGCAAGGGCGAGAACCTGACGGCGGCCCAACTCGCCGACCGCATTCCGGAAGATCACCGCAGTTTCATCGCCGATTTGCTTGCCGAGCATGACATTCCGATCGAAGAGACGCGTATCGCGTCTTCGGCACTGTCCGGCGACACCGGCCGGAGTCTGCTGGAGGTCTCGCTGAAGCACCCAATCAAACTGATGGCCAATGCCCTCGGCGTGCCGCCGGACTACATGATCGCCGCCGGTAAGGAACGTGGCATTCCGGTGGCGGCGCTGGTCGGCGCCAAAGAGCACGCGATCAAGCAGGTGCACGCCGGCGTCGACCTGATCGTCGCCCAGGGCACCGAGGCCGGTGGTCACTGCGGCGAGGTGACGACGCTGGTACTCATCCCGGAGGTCCTCGACGCG
>SYAA01000056.1 GCA_005789055.1 Actinomycetota bacterium | reverse complement strand
GCTGACCGACGGCGCCTCGGTGGCGCTGCTGTCGAGCGAGGACTGGGCGCTGGCGAACTCGCTGACCCCGCTGGCCTACTTCGTCGACTCCGAGACCGCCGCGGTCGATTACGTCAACGGCACCGATGGCCTGCTGATGGCACCGACCTATGCGGTGCCGCGACTGCTGGCCCGCAACGGACTTCGGTTGGGCGACTTCGATTTCTACGAGATTCACGAGGCATTCGCCTCGGTGGTGCTGGCGCATCTGCAGGCTTGGGAATCCGACGAGTACTGCACCGGGCGGTTGGGTCTGGACGGAGCGTTGGGTGCGATCGATCGCAGCAGGTTGAACGTCAACGGCTCATCGCTGGCCACCGGTCACCCGTTCGCGGCCACCGGGGCCAGGATCGTGGCCCAGTTGGCCAAACAACTCGCCGCGAAGAAAGCCCAGACCTCCAGGCCGGTGCGAGGATTGATCTCGATCTGCGCCGCTGGCGGCCAGGGCGTGACCGCCATCCTCGAAGCTTGAGGACTGCTATCCCTTCGGTGTGCCCTTACCCTTCGGTTGAGTACCGGCGTCGCGGAGTCCGGACTGAAATACCGCGGCATCGACGTAGCGCTGAACCGGACGGGATTCGAAGAATCCGGTATGTCCGCCGCGGTACCACCCGATGTCGGGCCTGCCCCAGTGCTCCCAGAGGGCGAGCACCTGTTTACGCGGGTGCACGATCCGGTCGGCCACGCCCGCGTAGATGAACCGACCCTGCGGCGGCACTGTGGGCGGCATCGACAGCGGCGAGACCATCCGGCCAATCGGTCGGGCCAGTTCGAGCATCTCCAGACGGGGGTCGCCGCGGGACAGTCCGGAGTGCCGGCCCAGCAGATCGACCAGATCGGCCGGCGGCACCCCGAGGATGGCACAGGTCAGGTCGTCGTCGAGGCTGGCCACCAGGGCCGAGACATAACCGCCGATGGAGATTCCGTTTAGGCCGATCTTGGTGCCGGGTTGCTCGGCCCGGATCCAGGCGATGATCCGGCGGATGTCCCACACGGCCTGCGCGGTGCCGTGAACGTCGTCCATCAGGTTCTCGCCCGGGAACACCGCACTCTTCGGCAGCCCCCGTGATCGGGGGCCGTGAAGGGGCAGCACCGGCAGGATCACATTGAGACCCAGATCCTCGTGCAGATGCCAGGCCCGGAAAATCGTCAGATCAAGCCCGGCGCGACCCATCTCGGTTCCGTGTACGCACACCATCCAGGGCCGCGGTTCTGCGGTGTGGCGCAGCATCATCGCGTACATCCGTTGGTTGCCGGCGTAGCTCATCCAGCGTTCGGCCCCTGGTTCGTCAGGGTGGGGCGCGTAGCCGCTAGCGAAGGAGATTCTCTCGTGGGAGCGGTTTCGGCTGGTGTAGGAGCGGATCTCGAAATCAGTCGGCGCCTGCGGAGCCGGGAAGAAGCCCTGCGGCTTGGTCAGCCACCCTTTCTTGCGGTAGAACTTCGTCGCGGCGCGAACCTCGTCGTTGATTTGTTCGTGGACGGCGGGATCACTGACCGGGCGTCGCCACAGCAGACCCACCAGGATGAGTTCATCGCGAAGGGCGTGGCTGGCCAGCGACAGGGTGGGACGCGCCATCGGAAGATCGTCGCGCTCACCGCCGAGGAAGTCGCGCCACGAGCGTGCGTAGAAGCCGCCCGTTTTGGTGAACGGGCCGACGAAGTTAACTAACGGGCCCCTACTTCCGCTGATGGCTTTCCTGAAGTCGGGCACCGCCACAGCAGCGACGGTAGCAAATTTTCCCGGTCGGGTGTCGCGCAATCGCAACGGCCGGGTATCGCGGCCGAGTCATGGCAGGTCGGGTGCCGTGGCATGGCCGTGCGACGTGCCAGTTGTGGCAGGGGTTGCCGGTTGGCCGAGGCTGCCGTAACTGATCCCGGTTGGTTCGGATTGCTCCGCAAGCGGCGATTCTAGCGAACCACCCCTACAGAGCCGCTTCGTCGAGCTCCATGACCTCGTTGTCCACCGACTCGACCACCTGACGCATCCCGGTGAGTAGGGGCAGGAAGTTCTTGGCGAAGAAGGAACCCACCGCGATCTTGCCCTCGTAGAAGTGCCGGTCGGCGTCGGCGCCGCCGGCGTCCAGTGCCGCGATGGCGGTCGCCGACTGACGCAGCAACAGCCAGCCGATGACCAGGTCGCCGACGCTCATCAGGAAGCGCACCGATCCCAGTCCGACCTTGTAGATGCTCGCGGCGTCTTCCTGCGCCGCCATCAGGTAACCGGTCAGCGCCGCCGCCATGCCCTGGACGTCCTCGAGGGCCTTGGCCAGCAGTGCGCGTTCGGTCTTGAGGCGGCCGTTACCGGATTCGTTCTTGACGAACTCCTCGATCTGGCCGGCCACGTAGCCCAGGGCCACACCCTTGTCGCGAATGATCTTGCGGAAGAAGAAGTCCTGCGCCTGGATGGCGGTGGTGCCCTCGTAGAGCGAGTCGATCTTGGCATCCCGGATGTACTGCTCGATCGGGTAGTCCTGCAGGAAGCCCGAACCGCCGAAGGTCTGCAGACTCTCGGTGAGCTTGGCGTAGGCCTGCTCGGAGCCGACGCCCTTGACGATCGGCAGCATCAGATCGTTGACCTTCGCCGCCAGATCGGGTTCCACGCCTTGGACCGCCTTGGCCACGGCCGCGTCCTGGAATGTCGCGGTGTAGAGGTACAGCGCCCGCAAACCCTCGGCGTAGGCCTTCTGGGTCATCAGGCTGCGGCGGACGTCCGGGTGGTGCGTGATGGTCACCCGCGGTGCGGCCTTGTCGGTCATCTGGGTTAGATCGGCGCCCTGCACCCGCGTCTTGGCGTATTCGAGTGCGTTGAGATAGCCGGTCGACAGGGTAGCGATTGCCTTGGTGCCCACCATCATTCGGGCCTGTTCGATCACATCGAACATCTGCGCGATACCGTCATGGACCTCGCCGACCAACCAGCCCTTGGCGGGCACGCCGTGTTGGCCGAAAGTGAGCTCGCAGGTGGCCGAAACCTTCAGGCCCATCTTGTGCTCGACATTGGTGACGAAGGCGCCGTTTCGCTCGCCCGGCTCGCCGGTTTCGAAGTCGAAGAGGAACTTCGGCACCATGAATAACGACAGTCCCTTGGTGCCCGGGCCGGCGCCCTCAGGGCGGGCCAGTACCAGGTGCATGATGTTCTCGAAGAGGTCATCGGAGTCCGCCGAGGTGATGAACCGCTTCACGCCGTCGATGTGCCACGAGCCGTCCTCCTGCTTGACGGCCTTGGTGCGGCCGGCGCCGACGTCGGAACCGGCATCGGGCTCAGTCAGCACCATGGTGGAACCCCAGCCACGTTCAGCGGCGTTCACGGCCCACTTCTTCTGCTCGTCGGTACCGAGGTGGTACATGATCTGGGCGAAGCCGGCGCCGCCGCCGTACATCCAGATTGCCGGGTTGGCGCCGAGGACATGCTCGTGCAGTGCCCACAGCAGCGCCTTGGGAACCGGCACTCCGCCGAGCAACTCGATCACCCCGACCCTGTCCCAGCCGTTGTCGATGAAGGCCCGGACCGAATCCTTGAACGCCTCCGGCAGTGCCACAGTGTGGGTGGTCGGATCAAACACCGGCGGGTTGCGGTCTCCCTCGACGAAGGAATCGGCGAGAGGACCCTCGGACAGCCTGGCCATCTCGCCGAGCATCTCGGTCGCGGTTTCGATGTCGAGGTCGGCGTAGTCGCCCGCGCCGAAGGCCTTGTCCAGGCCGTACACCTCGAACAGGTTGAACACCTGATCACGGACGTTGCTCTTGTAGTGGCCCACTATTCCTCCTTGATGAGAACGCCACTTCCGGGTTGGGTACTTAACACTAAGTTACCCACCAGTAACCGCCTCAACTATACCGTCCGGTAATGGGAACGCAAGACTGTTGTGATCCACCACTGGTGTGATCCACCGCACGTCGCTGGTGCGCGGGATCTTCCCCCCGAATCCGATTCCGGGAAGTTGCGACACCAGCGGGGGTGTGAGGATAGAGGCGTTATGAGCAAGGCAGAGTTGAGCCCCGCCGCCCTGCGGGAGGCATTCGGCCACTTTCCGTCCGGTGTGATCGCCATCGCCGCCGAGGAGGCGGGACACCGAATGGGGATGGCCGTCAGCACGTTCGTTCCTGTCTCGC
>SYAA01000402.1 GCA_005789055.1 Actinomycetota bacterium | reverse complement strand
CTACGACCTCGGCGCGCGGCGCTACCACGAAACCGGCGAGGTGCTGCCCGACGGCGTCATCGACGAACTCCGCGGCCACGACGCCATCCTGCTCGGGGCGATCGGGGATCCGTCGGTGCCCAGCGGTCTGCTGGAACGTGGTCTGCTGCTGAGGATCCGCTTCGCACTCGATCACCATGTGAACCTGCGCCCGAGCCGGCTCTATGACGGTGTGCGCAGCCCACTGGCCGGCAATCCGGCCATCGACTTCGTCGTGGTTCGGGAGGGCACCGAGGGCCCTTACACCGGAACCGGCGGCGCAATTCGGGCCGGAACCCCACATGAGGTCGCCACCGAGGTCAGCCTCAACACCGCCTTCGGCGTCAACCGGGTGGTCCGCTACGCATTCGCCCTGGCGGCCAAGCGACGCAAGAATCTGACGCTGGTGCACAAAACCAACGTGCTCACCTTCGCCGGCAGCCTGTGGTCGCGCGTGGTCACCGAGGTCGGCCTCGAGTATCCGGACGTCGACGTCGCCTACCAGCACATCGACGCGGCCACCATCTACATGGTCACCGACCCGGGCCGGTTCGACGTCATCGTCACCGACAATCTTTTCGGCGACATCATCACCGACCTCGCTGCCGCCGTCAGTGGCGGAATCGGCCTGGCCGCCAGCGGAAATATCGACGCAACCGGAACCAACCCGTCGATGTTCGAACCGGTGCACGGCAGTGCCCCCGACATCGCCGGACAGGGCATCGCCGATCCGACTGCCGCGGTGATGAGCGTCGCGTTACTGCTCAACCACATCGGCGAGGATGCCGCCGCGACACGGGTGGATGCCGCAGTCGCCGACCATCTGGCCACTCGCGGCGAGGCGACGCTATCGACCCGCGAGGTCGGCGAGCGGATTCGCGCCCGGTTGTAGCGCGAGCGTGCGTGTCGGCCCGCCAACACGCCGTCGCGCTGGGGCGGTTTGCGCACTGTCGCGGAAGGGTCGGCGCGCCAACTAGGCTGACCCGAATGCGCCTCGGTCGTATCGCCAGCCCCGACGGGGTCGCCTTCGTCAGCATCGAGGGCGACGTGGATGCCGAAGTCGCCCGCGAGATCGCCGAACATCCCTTCGGCACCCCGACCTTCACCGGCCGGTCCTGGCCGCTGGCCGAGGTGCGACTGCTGGCGCCGATTCTGGCCAGCAAGGTGGTGTGCATGGGCAAGAACTACCTTGAGCACGTCATCGAGATGGGTGGCGATGCCGCTCCGGAGGATCCGATCATCTTCCTCAAACCCAACACGTCGATCATCGGGCCGGGCGCGCCGATCGTTCTGCCCGCCAATGCCTCGCCGGTGCACCACGAGGGCGAACTGGCAGTGGTGATCGGACGGCCGTGCAAGGACGTCCCTGCCGCCCGGGCAGCCGAGAACATCCTCGGGTACACCATCGCCAATGACGTCTCGGCCCGCGATCAGCAACAGGCCGACGGGCAGTGGATGCGCGCCAAAGGCCACGACACGTTCTGCCCGGTAGGGCCGTGGATCGTCACCGACCTCGACCCATCGGATCTTCAGATCCGCACCGAGGTCAACGATGTGGTGCGGCAGAACAGTCGGACGTCGCTGATGATCCACGACATCGGCGCCATTATCGAATGGATCTCGGCGGTGATGACACTGCTGCCCGGCGATCTGATCCTCACCGGCACACCGGCCGGTGTCGGACCGATTGAAAACGGGGACGTCGTCAGCGTCGTCATCGAGAGCATCGGAACGCTGACCAACCCCGTGGTCCGGAAAGGCCCGTGATGGCCACGCCCGCGACACCGCCGGTGCGGGTGCGGTTCTGCCCGTCACCGACCGGAACCCCGCATGTCGGCCTGGTGCGCACGGCGCTGTTCAACTGGGCCTACGCCCGGCATACCGGCGGAACGTTCGTGTTTCGCATTGAGGACACCGACGCCGCACGAGATTCAGAGGAGAGTTACGCCGCGATCCTGGACGCGCTGCGGTGGCTGGGACTGGACTGGGATGAGGGTCCGGAGATCGGTGGACCGCACGGCCCGTACCGGCAGTCCCAGCGCGGCGAGCTCTACCGCGACGTGGTGGCGCGATTGGTGGAGTCCGGCGAGGCCTACCCGGCCTACTCGAGCCCCGAGGAGGTCGAGGCCCGTCATGTTGCCGCCGGCCGTAATCCGAAGATGGGTTACGACAACTACGACCGCGACCTCACCGAGGCTCAGCGTGCCGAGTACCTGGCGCAGGGACGCAACCCGGTGCTGCGCCTGCGGATGCCCGATGAGGACATCAGCTGGGGCGACCTCGTTCGGGGCGAGACGACGTTCGCGGCCGGCACGGTGCCCGACTTCGCGCTTACCCGGGCGAACGGAGATCCGTTGTACACCCTGGTCAACCCGGTCGATGACGCTCTGATGAAGATCACCCATGTGCTGCGCGGTGAGGACCTCCTGCCGTCGACGCCGCGACAAATCGCCCTGCACCGCGCCCTGATCCGGATCGGTGTCGGCGATCGCGTTCCGGAGTACGCCCATCTGCCGACGGTTCTCGGCGACGGCACCAAGAAACTGTCGAAACGCGATCCGCAGTCCAATCTGTTCCTGCATCGCGATCGCGGATTCATTCCCGAGGGTCTGCTGAACTACCTGGCGCTCCTGGGGTGGTCGATCGCCGACGACCACGATGTCTTCAGCTTGGCGGAGATGGCGCGCGCGTTCGACGTCATCGACGTCAACTCCAACCCGGCGCGGTTCGATCAGAAGAAAGCCGACGCCATCAACGCCGAGCACATCCGTCTGCTCAGCGCCGACGAGTTCGCCACCCGGCTGCGCGCGTTTTTCGGCGACCACGGGTACGACACAGGTTTGGGCGAGGCCGATTTCGCGGCCGCTGCAGAACTGGTGCAGACGCGGATTGTGGTGCTGTCGGACGCGTGGGATCTGATGAAGTTCTTCAATGACGAGCATTACTCGATCGACCCGGTGGCGGCGGCCAAAGAACTCGGCCCGGATTCCGCCGGCGTGCTCGACTCGGCGTGCGCGGCCCTCGACGGGGTGTCCTCCTGGACGGCGGCCGGGATCGAGGAGGCACTGAAGGCTGCGCTGATCGATGGCTTGGGTCTCAAGCCGCGCAAGGCATTCGGTCCGATCCGCGTCGCGGTGACCGGTTCAACCGTCAGTCCGCCGTTGTACGAGTCACTGGAACTGCTGGGCCGGGACCGCAGTCTGGGTCGGCTGCGCGCGGCCCGTGACGGGATGCACTGAGATTCTTTGATAGTGTGCTCGACGGCCCGAAAGAGCTGTCAGTCGTTGCCCGTCGGCCTGTGATGGGTCGGCGAAAGTCGTACTGACCAGCTATTATGGGCAGTCATTGGGGTATGGTGTAATTGGCAACACAGCTGTTTCTGGTACAGCCATTCTAGGTTCGAGTCCTGGTACCCCAGCAATTATGACGGCAATTGTCGCTGAGATATGCTGACTCACCGGCGTGCTTCGCGGCACTCCGTCTCATGTTCTAGCCCCCGTCGTCTAGCGGCCTAGGACGCCGCCCTCTCACGGCGGTAGCGTGGGTTCGAATCCCATCGGGGGTACTTTTGCTCGCGAGTAAGCACCGCTACTGCGGTGCGGTGGTGCCTGCCAAGGGCATGGCGGGCAGGCCCAGCTTCCGGTGATCCCAGGACCGAATGCGATCCGTGACGATGCGCACGGCGACCCGTTTGTTCATCATCATGTCGACGGCGGGCTTGAGATCGTCGGTGTAGGGGCCGTTGTAGCGTTCCCACACGCTGACGCCGACGCTGAAGATGATGTCGGGATCGTCGCGTATCTCGGCGGTCCCCTCGAAGGACACGCCGCGCAGGCTGTCGTAGGTCATCCCGTCCTCGATCAGGAAACTCACCCGCGGATTACGGCGAAGGTTGACCACCTTCTGTGATTTGACCTTGGTCTCGATCCAGATTTCGCCGTCGAGTACGCCGTACCACATCGCCACCAGGTGCGGCTGGCCACCGGCACCGATGGTGGCCATGGTGCCCGTGCGACCGCGTGCCACGAAATCGGTGATCTCATCGTCGGTCATGACGATCTGATTGCGCTGCTTGCTTCCCATGAATGTCAGTGTCTCAGGGTGTCCGTCGGTAATCGACACTGCGTCCAGATCGCGATTCGGCTCAGAAAGACGATCTGGACGCAGACTCGATGCATCACAGCCGCCGGGTCAGCGCGGCGGCGGCGGTCAACAGGTCGGCCGCCCATCGTGCACCCGGCCGCCGGCCCAGCCGGTCGATCGGGCCGGATATCGATACCGCGGCGATCACCACACCGTCGCGGTCGTGCACCGGAGCCGAGACGCTGGCCACGCCGGGTTCACGTTCGGCCGCGCTCTGCGCCCAACCGCGGCGGCGTACCTCGGCCAGGGTGCGTTCGGTGAACTGTGCCGAGGGCAGCACTGCCTTTTGGGTGGCGAGGTCGCTGTAGGCGAGGAGCACCCGTGCTCCCGAACCAGCCGTCATCGTCAGGCGTGCCCCGAGCGGCACGGTATCGCGCAGGCCCGACGGCGGTTCCAGCGTTGCGATACACACCCGGGTGGTGCCTTCGCGGCGATAAAGCTGGACACTCTCGCCGGTGATCTCGCGTAACCCGGGCAGCACGGCGGCGCCCGCCGCTAACAGCGGATCATCGACCTGGGCGGACAGTTCCGACAGCGCAGGTCCCAGCAGCCAGCGTCCTGCAGCATCCCGGGCAAGCAGGCGATGGAACTCCAGTCCGGCCGCCAACCGGTGCGCGGTGGCCCGCGGCAGCGTCGTGCGTTCGCAGAGTTCGGCTAGCCCGCAGGGGGACGTGGCGACCGCGTTCAGCACACCCACCGCTTTATCGAGTACCCCGATACCGCTATCCTGTCTCACATCTAGATATTAGCGTTCCATATAGTGAGATAGCGAGACCGTAGCCGTGTCTGACAGACCAATGACGTTGCCGGAGAAGGTGTGGGCGGACCATGTCGTCGTGGCCGGCGGCGCCACCGATCCCGATCTGATCTACATCGATCTCCACCTCATCCATGAGGTGACCAGCCCCCAGGCATTCGACGGGTTGAGGCTCGCGGGCCGGGGGGTCCGGCGCCCGGATCTGACCCTGGCCACCGAGGATCACAACGTGCCGACGGCCGACATCGACAAGCCGATCGCCGATCCGGTGTCGCGCACCCAGGTCGATGCGCTACGGCACAACTGTGCGGAGTTCGGCATCACGTTGCACTCGATGGGCGATCCCGAACAGGGAATCGTCCACGTGATGGGTCCGCAGTTGGGTCTGACTCAGCCAGGAATGACGATCGTCTGCGGGGACAGTCACACCTCCACCCACGGTGCATTCGGCGCGATT
>SYAA01000401.1 GCA_005789055.1 Actinomycetota bacterium | reverse complement strand
GCAACCACCGAGGTGGCTCAGCCGCCCGTCACGACCGTGTACTTCGGAGCCGGCGACGGTGAGCAGGCGGCGGCCGAGTCCATCGGCGCGGTACTCGAGGCTCCGGTGGAACCGCGGATACCCGAAATTGCCGAGGATGCACCCGGTGTGATTGTGCTGGTGACAGGTTAGGCTCTCGGGCATGGTCAAGTCCCTCGGGTCGGGCACGCCCGCCGCCATCCTGATCGCCGTTGCCGCAGCCGCGCTGAGCGCCTGTTCGCCCAACGAACCCATCGCCACCCAACCCGGCACGGTCCCGCCGGTCTGGACCGGATCACCCGCCCCGGCCGGGATGGGTGGAGGGCACGGGGGGATGGACCACGGAGGGATGGACCACGGTTCGATGGAGCCCGGTTCGATGAAGCCCGGAGCAATGGAGCCCGGAGCAATGGGCGCGGGGGCCATGCCTCGGGCCGTTGTGGCAGCCGACACCCTCACTGCGGAGATCAACGCCGCGGACGGCAGCCAGGTCGCGGCGGCCACCATCGAGTTCAAGGACGATGACGGCTTCGCGATCATCACCGTGCAGACCGTCGTTCCGGGTCTCTTGAGCCCCGGCATGCACGGCATGCACATCCATGCCGTCGGGAAGTGTGAGGCGAACTCCGTCGGACCCAGCGGCGGCGCGCCCGGAGATTTCCTCTCGGCCGGTGGGCATCTGGAGGCCGGCGGTTCTGCCTCGCACCCCAGCCACGGCGGTGATCTGAGCTCGCTGCAGGTGCGCGGCGACGGTACCGCGATGTTGGTCACCACCTCGAACGCGTTCGACAGGGCGGATCTACTCGACGGCGGGGGAACGGCGATCATCATCCACGAGAGCGCGGACAACTTCGCGAACATCCCGCCGGACCGATATCAGCAGATCGACGGTGGCGCGACCGGACCGGACGCCGTCACGCTGGCCACCGGTGACTCCGGCAAGCGGGTCGCCTGCGGTGTCATCAGCGCCGGTTAGGATCGACTTCGCGGGTTCGGAGCGCCCGACACTCGGCGTCGAGTGGGAGTTCGCTCTTGTCGATGCGCAGTCGTGGGACCTGAACAACGAGGCCGCCGAGGTGATCGCCGACATCGGTGCGACCCCCCACGTTCACAAAGAGTTGCTGCGCAACACCATTGAGGTCGTCACCGGAGTGTGTGACACCGTCGCCGAGGCGATGGAGGACCTGCGGTCAACCCTGATTCCGATTCGTACGGTCGTCGAAGACCGGGGTATGGAACTCTTCTGCGCGGGCACCCATCCGTTCGCGCAATGGTCGGCCCAGGAACTCACCGATGGCCCCCGCTACGCGGAGTTGATCAATCGCACGCAATGGTGGGGCCGCCAGATGCTCATCTGGGGCGTGCACGTGCACGTTGGTGTTTCTTCTGCGCACAAGGTCATGCCGATCATCTCATCGCTGCTCAATCACTACCCGCACCTGCTGGCGCTGTCGGCATCCTCACCCTTCTGGGCCGGGGAGGACACCGGCTATGCGAGCAATCGCGCGATGATGTTCCAGCAGCTCCCGACCGCCGGGTTGCCGTTTCAATTCCGGTCCTGGCGAGAATTCGAAAGATTCGTTCATGATCAGAAGAAGTCCGGAATCATCGATCATCTCAACGAGATCCGCTGGGATATAAGACCGTCGCCGCATCTTGGAACCGTCGAGGTGAGGATCTTCGACGGGGTGTCCAATCTGCGCGAGCTTTCCGCGCTGGTGGCGCTCACTCATTGTTTGATCGTGGATCTGGACCGTCGCCTCGATGCCGGCGAACAGCTGCCGGTGATGCCGCCCTGGCATGTGCAGGAGAACAAGTGGCGCGCCGCCCGCTATGGACTCGAGGCGATCATCATTCTCGACGCGGACAGCAATGAGCGTCTGGTGACCGAGGACCTCGACGACCTGCTGACCCGGCTGGCACCGGTGGCCGAGTCCCTGCACTGCAGCGGCGAACTGGCCGCGGTCGCCGACATTCCACGCCGGGGCGCGTCGTATCAGCGGCAGCGGCGGGTCGCCGAATCCCACGGCGGGGACTTGGGCGCGGTGGTCAACGCACTCGTGGACGAACTGGATATCGAGGAGTAGCGCATGATGCGATACCGACGGACGGCCGTCGCCGGACTTGCCGCGGCGGTGGTGCTGACCACGGGCGGCTGCAGCACGGCGATCACCGGCACCCCGGTGGCCACACCCGGGGAAGGCGGCAAGGCGGCGACCGGCGCGGCACTGGCGTCCACCACCTGCCGTGAGTACACCGAGATGAACTCCGCCGCCCGCAGTGAGGTCATCGCCGCGATCGGCGCGGAGGGCAACGACCTGGTCGCGGCCAACCCCGATCTTTGGGCGGGGGTGGCAACGGCGTTGTGCACCTTCGCATCCCCGAGTGCGCCGGTGCGCGATGTCGTCACCGGCGGTATGAGATAGCGCGATGACCCCCATGTTTCCGCTGCAGTCAGCACTACTGCCCGGGGAGACGTTGCCGCTCAATATCTTTGAGCCCCGGTACGCCCAGCTGGTGCGGGACTGCGTGGATTCGCCGGATCCGGCCTTCGGTGTGGTGCTGATCAGCCGCGGCCAGGAGGTCGGCGGCGGCGATATTCGCAGTGATGTCGGCGCGCTGGCGCGGATCACCGACTACGTCGATCTCGGCGAAGGCCAGTATCAACTTCTCGCGTCGGTCGGCGAGCGGATCCGGGTTTCTCAGTGGCTGCCCGACGATCCCTACCCCTGTGCGGTGGTGACGGCCTGGCCCGACGAACCTGGTCCGGATGTGGGTCCGGAGCGGATTTCGGTGGTGGTCGACGCCATCCTCGGACTGTTCGAGCGCGTGATCGCGGCCCGCGGCGGCCACCTGCGATCCGACGCACTGGCCGTTGACGAGGAGATCGCCGACGATCCATCCCGGCACGTCTACGCTCTCGCCTCGCGGGTCCCGATGGGTCAAGCGGATCGGTACGCGGTCCTCGCGGCTCCGACCCTTGCCGAACGGGTCGCGGTGCTTTCCGATGCCATCGAGACGGTCACCGCGATGGTTGAGTTCCAACTATCCGAGGAGTAGACCCGCCCGAGGAGTAGTCCCGCCCGCTCAGCGCTCGCCGGCGAACGCCCGCAGTGACTCGATCTGGGCGGGATCCAGTGACGGCCGGACGTTCTCGCGGGCCGTGGCGAGGTCCGCCGCGGTGACATCGGCGGCGTCGATCGAGCGGCGCATCGCGGTCAGCGCGGCCTCCCGAAGCAGCGCCACGCAGTCCGCTGCGCTGTAGCCATCCAGATCGGCGGCCAGCGCATCGAGGTCGACCTCGGCGCTCAACGGCACCGACTTTCCGGCCGTCCGCAGGATCTCGCGACGGGCGGCGGCGTCGGGCGGCTCCACGAACACGAGTCGTTCGAGCCGTCCCGGCCGCAGCAGTGCCGGATCGATCAACTCGGGACGGTTGGTCGCGCCCAGCACCACCACGTCGCGCAGTGGCTCGATGCCGTCCATCTCGGTGAGCAGTGCGGCGACGACGCGATCGGTGACGCCGGAGTCGAAACTCTGCCCGCGCCGGGGTGCCAGCGCATCGATCTCGTCGAGGAAAATCAGGGATGGTGCTGAGTCCCGTGCGCGGCGGAATAATTCGCGCACCGCCTTCTCCGAGGATCCCACCCACTTGTCCATCAGTTCGGCGCCCTTCACGGCGTGCACGCTGAGCCGGCCCGAACTGGCCAG
>SYAA01000400.1 GCA_005789055.1 Actinomycetota bacterium | reverse complement strand
GATCGTGGGCAACCTGGCGTTCGTTAACCTTCACACGGGAACCTGAGAGGAAGGCGCGTCATGAGGCTTCGTCGCAAGCAGAGCGAGGATCCGTCGGCCGGGCCCACCGAGGCCACGATGTCCGCGCGGGTGCTCTCCGGGATTCTCGAATCGAGCAGCCGGGTACAGGCTCCGGCTGTCGCGGCCTACGTGGACCGACTGCGTCGCACCAATCCGAACGCCACCCCGGCCGACATCGTCTCAAAGCTGGAAAAGCACTATCTGGCTGCAGTGATGGCCAGCGGAGCGGCGGTCGGCTCGGCGGCCGCCTTCCCCGGTATCGGCACCCTGGCTGCACTCTCGGCCGTCGCCGGCGAGACGCTGGTGTTCCTTGAGGCGACGTCGCTGTTCGTGCTGGCCGTCGCCGAAGTGCACGGCATCCCGGTCGACCAGCGCGACCGCCGCCGGGCGCTGGTGCTCGGCGTACTGGTCGGTGAGGACAGCCGGGGCGCCATCACCGAGTTCCTCGGACCGAGTCGGACCAGCGGAGCCTGGCTCGCCGAGACCGAACTGCTGCCACTGCCGGCGGTCTCGCAGCTGAACTCCAAGCTCATGTCGTACTTCGTGAAGAAGTTCGCGATCAAGCGGTCGGCGATGGCGTTCGGCAAGGTGTTGCCGGTGGGCATCGGCGCGGTCGTCGGTGGGGGCGGCAACCGACTGATGGGTAAGCGAATCATCACCAATGCCCGGCAGGCCTTCGGGCCGGCGCCCGCACGCTGGCCGGGCACCCTGCGGCTGCTGCCGGCCGGTCAGGATCGTCCGCAGGACGAAACGCCCGCCTCAGGTATGCACTGAGCAGCATCGCCGCCCACCCAGACGCGATAGCCTTAGACGGCGATCACGGCAGTGGAATCCCGGCAGAGGAATTGAGGCGAGCGGCTCTGTGAGCAGTACAAGTTCACCATTCGGCCAAAACGAGTGGCTGGTCGAGGAGATGTACCGCAAATTCCGCGAAGACCCAGCCTCCGTCGACCGGAGTTGGCACGAGTTCCTCGCCGGATACAGCCCAGACGCCGCCGGCGACGCGGCCCCGGCCGCAAACGGTCATGCGAGGCCGGCCACGCCCGCTGCCAACCCGACGCCCGCTGCCAACCCGTCGCAAGCTGTCACCCCGACGCCCGCTGTCGCCGCCCCGATGCCGGCCCCGACTCCCCCCGTCGCCGCGGCTGTTCCCGCCCCCACCGCCGCAACTGTTCCCGCCCCCGCTCCTGCGGCGGAGACCACCGGCACCGACGCGCAGGTGCTGCGCGGTGCCGCAGCCGCCGTGGTGAAGAACATGAACGTCTCGCTGGAGATCCCGACCGCCACCAGCGTTCGGGCGATCCCGGCGAAATTAATGATCGATAACCGGGTCGTCGCCAACAACCATCTCAAGCGCACCCGCGGCGGCAAGATCTCCTTCACCCACCTGCTCGGGTACGCGATCATCCAGGCGATCAAGAAGTTTCCCAATATGAACCGCCACTTCGCCGAGATCGATGGCAAGCCCAACGCGGTCACCCCGGGGCACACAAATCTGGGTCTGGCGATCGACCTGCCCGGCAAAGACGGAAAACGCTCCCTGGTCGTCGCCGCCATCAAGGGTTGCGAGACAATGGGATTCGCTCAATTCGTCGCCGCCTACGAGGACGTCGTGCGGCGCGCCCGAGACGGCAAGCTCACCGCTGAGGATTTCTCCGGCGTCACCATCTCGCTGACCAATCCGGGGACCATTGGCACCGTGCACTCGGTGCCACGACTGATGGCAGGCCAGGGCGCCATCATCGGCGTCGGGGCGATGGAACTGCCGGCCGAGTTCCAGGGTGCCAGCGAGGAGCGCATCGCCGAACTCGGTATCGGCAAAGTCATCACGCTGACGTCGACCTACGACCATCGGATCATCCAGGGCGCGGAGTCCGGCGACTTCCTCCGGACCATCCACGAACTGCTGCTGTCCGACGACTTCTTCGACGATATCTTCCTCGAACTCGGCATCCCCTACGAGCCGGTGCGTTGGCGCACCGACAACCCGGACTCGCCCCTGGATAAGAACGCGCGCGTCATCGAACTGATCGCGGCGTACCGCAATCGCGGCCACCTGATGGCCGATATCGACCCGCTGCGTCTGGACAAAAGCCGGTTCCGCATGCATCCCGACCTCGATGTGCTCACGCACGGCCTGACGCTGTGGGATCTCGATCGGGTTTTCAAAGTCGACGGTTTCGCCGGCCAGCAGTACAAGAAACTTCGCGACGTGCTCTCTGTGCTGCGCGACGCCTACTGCCGTCACGTCGGCGTGGAATACACCCACATTCTCGAGCCCGAGCAGCAGCGCTGGCTCCAGGAGCGCATCGAGGTGCGCCACGATAAGCCGACGGTCGCCCAGCAGAAATACATCTTGAGCAAGCTCAACGCCGCGGAGGCCTTCGAAACCTTCCTGCAGACCAAATACGTGGGCCAGAAGCGGTTCTCATTGGAAGGCGCCGAGACCGTCATCCCGATGATGGACGCGGCCATCGACCAGTGCGCTGAGCACGGTCTCGACGAGGTGGTCATCGGTATGCCGCACCGCGGTCGGCTCAACGTGCTCGCCAACATCGTCGGCAAGCCCTACTCGCAGATCTTCAGCGAGTTCGAGGGCAACCTGAACCCGTCTCAGGCGCACGGATCGGGCGATGTCAAGTACCACCTCGGCGCCAACGGCAACTACATCCAGATGTTCGGCGACAACGACATTGCGGTGTCTCTGGTGGCCAACCCGTCCCACCTGGAGGCCGTCGACCCGGTCCTGGAGGGCTTGGTGCGCGCCAAGCAGGACCTGATCGACGGTGTCGACGACGACGGATCGCCGCGTAATTTCAGTGTGGTGCCGATGCTGTTGCACGGCGACGCCGCCTTCGCAGGACAGGGCGTGGTGGCCGAGGCGCTGAACCTGGCTCTGCTGCGGG
>SYAA01000055.1 GCA_005789055.1 Actinomycetota bacterium | reverse complement strand
GTTCGGCGCCCGTCTGCTCGGCGATATGGGTGCCGAGGTCATCAAGATCGAGCCGCCCGACACACCCGATCCCATTCGTATCTGGGGCCAAGCCGAAGTCGACGGGCATCACGTCTTCTGGACCGTGCACGCCCGCAACAAGAAGGCGGTCACGCTCAACCTGCGCGAGGCCCGTGGTCGTGAACTTTTCCTGGACCTCGTCGAACGCTCCGACATCATCGTGGAGAACTTCCGGCCCGGCACGTTGGAGAAGTGGAATCTCGGATACGACGCTCTGCGCCAACGCAATCCCGGCATCATCCTGGTGCGGGTTTCCGGCTACGGCCAGACCGGTCCGGACGCTCAGAAGGCGGGCTACGCGTCGGTGGCCGAAGCGGCGAGCGGACTGCGGCACATGAACGGCTTCCCCGGCGGACCACCGCCGCGGATGGCGCTCTCCCTCGGCGACACCTTGGCCGGCATGTTCGCCGCCCAGGGTGCGCTCGCCGCGCTGTACCGCCGCACCATCACCGGGGAGGGTCAGGTCGTTGACGTCGCGCTGATCGAGGCCTGCCTGGCTGTGCAGGAGTCCACCATCCCCGACTACGACGTCGGCGGCGTCGTTCGGGGACCGTCGGGCACTCGACTGGAGGGCCTCGCGCCGTCGAACATCTACCGCGCCGCCGACGACAGTTGGGTGGTGATCGCGGCCAACCAGGACAGCGTCTTCCGTCGGTTGTGCGCGGCGATGGACCAGCCGGAGCTGGCGACCGACGAACGTTTCGTCGACCACCTCGCCCGCGGCCGAAACCAGGACGACATCGACGCCATCATCGGCGACTGGGCGAAAACACGTCAGAGCGGCGACATCATCGCCACCCTCAACGCTGCGGGCGTGGTCGCCGGCCCGATCAATACCGTTGCCGAAGTGGTTCGGGATCCGCAGTTGCTCGCCCGCGGCATGTTGGTGGAGCACTACGACGAGCGCCTCGGGCGAAATGTCCTGGGCCCCGGCATCATCCCGACGCTCTCGGCGACCCCGGGCGCGGTGCGCTTCGCCGGTTCGGCGCGGCCCGGCCAGCACAACGCCGAGGTATACGGCGAACTGCTGGGTCTGGGCTCTGAGGAATTGGACCAGTTGGTCGAGCAAGGAGTGTTGTGAGTACACCGGCCCACGTCACGATCCGCGAGGTCGCTCTGCGCGACGGACTGCAGATCGAATCCCCGATCCCGTTATCGGCCAAGCTCGACATGCTCGCCGCCATCGCCGCCACCGGCGTCCGTGAAGTCGAGGCCACCGCATTCGTCTCACCGTCGAAGGTGCCGGCGCTGGCTGATGCACCTGAACTCGCGGCGGCACTTGCCGACTACCCCGATATCGAGTTCTCCGCCCTGGTCGCCAGCCCTAACGGCGCGCACCGGGCCATCGCAGCCGGATTGCGATCGCTCGAGTACGTGGTCTCGGCCGCCGACGGACACAGCCGCGCCAACGTCGGGCGCAGCAGCGCCGAGGCCGCCGCGCAGATCGCCGAGATCGTGGCGATCGCCCACGACGCCGGTGTCAGTGTCGAGGTGATCATCTCCACGTCGTGGGATTGTCCGTTCGACGGACCGACACCGCCGCAGCGCGTCCTCGATATCGTCGACGCCGCATGCGAGGGCGGCGCCGACCGATTGGCGATCGCCGACACCATCGGCACCGCAACGCCCGGCCGCGTCACGTCCCTGGTCGCACAGGTCCGTCCCCGCATCGGGGCGCGCCCCTTGGGCGCACACTTCCACAACACCCGCGGTGCCGGACTGGCCAGCGCCTGGGCCGCGGTGAACGCCGGCGTCAACCGATTAGATGCCTCCGTCGGCGGTCTGGGCGGCTGCCCGTTCGCCCCGGGCGCCAGCGGCAACATCGCCACCGAGGATCTGGTGTACCTGCTGCGCGACAGCGGGGTGGGCGTCGATATCGATCTCGACGCGGCGATCGCGGCCGCCCGGGTAGCCCGTGATGCGGTCGGCCACGACCTGCCCAGCGCACTGCTGCGAGCCGGAGACCGCGGCCATGGCTGAGGTCGCCCTGGAACGGCCGCTGAGCAACAAGGGCCGCCAGACCCGCGACGCAATCGAGGATGCGGCCCGAGAGTTATTCGCCCTGCGCGGCTTTCACGCCACGACGCTCGCCGACATCACCGCGGCGGCCGGGAAATCACCGGCCGCGTTCTACCGCTACTACTCCGACAAGGAGGACCTGCTCGCCGCGCTGGCCGAGGAGTTCCTGACGGAGGTAGTCGAGCTACCGAAAATTCCGGACGATGACGACTTCTTCGTCTCGGCGGTCGGCATCTACTGGAACCTGTTCAAGCCCAACGTCGGCATCATGGTCGCCGTCGACCAACTTGCCGCCGGCGATCCGCGGTTCGCCCGGCTGCAGGATCAGTTCCGTCAGTTCGGTATCGACATCGTCGCCGCGTCGGTGCGCCGGGCCCAACAGCAGGGGTACGCCGCCGAACTGGACGCCGACCACATTGCCCTCGCGATCGCCCTGCTGTTCGAACGGTTCACCAGCGTCAGCCTGTCCGAGGGACTGTCAGACGCCGCCGCCGTCAGCACACTGTCCACCATCTGGAAGAAAACCCTCTACGGCCAACCGACGACAGAGTAGGCAGATTGCACTATGACCGATTTTTCTGTACCCGAGCATCTTCCGGCACTACTGGCCGAGATGGACGCATTCATCGAGGCCGAGATCAAACCACTCGAGCGCGAACACATGCAGTATTTCGACCGGCGCCGGGAGTTCGCCCGCACCGACTTCGAGAACGGCGGCGTGCCGAACCGGGACTGGGAGGACCTGCTCGACGAGATGCGCCGACGCGCCGATGCGGCCGGTTGGTTGCGCTACGGGCTGCCATCAAAGTTCGGTGGGCGGGACGGCACCAACCTGGACATGGCGGTGATCCGGGAACACCTGGCGCACAAGGGCCTTGGCCTGCACAACGACCTTCAGGACGAGTCCTCGATCATCGGCAACTTCCCCCAGGTGATCATGATGGACCGGTTCGGCACCGAGGCGCAGAAGTCCGAGTGGATCGAGGCCATGTTCACCGGCAAGAGATCCATGGCCTTCGGGCTCACCGAACCCGACCCCGGCAGCGACGCCACCTGGCTGGAGACCCGCGCCGAGTTGGTCGGTGACGAGTGGGTGATCAACGGCTCCAAACGGTGGAACACCGGCGTGCATCGCGCCACCCACGACCTGGTGTTCGCCCGGACCTCCGGGGAGCCCGGTCAGGCCCTGGGCATCACCGCCTTCCTGGTGCCCTGCGACACCAAGGGTTTCGAGGTGCCGTTCTACTGGTGGACGTTCAACATGCCCAGCGACCACGGCGAGGTGGAGTTGCGCGATGTGCGGATTCCCGCCGACGCCGTCCTCGGCGAGGTGGATCGCGGCCTGGAGGTGGCGCAGACCTTCCTGCACGAGAACCGCATCCGGCAGGCCGCCAGCAGCCTGGGTGCGGCCCAGTACTGCATCGACCGCGCCGTCGACTACGCCCGCAAGCGGGTGACGTTCGGCAAGCCACTGGCGGTCAACCAAGGGATCCAGTGGCCCCTGGTGGAATTGCAGACCGAAGCCCAGATGGTGCGCCTGCTGGTGTACTACGCCGCGTGGGAATTGGACCGCAACCACCACCTCGAGGTGTCCGACAAGGTGTCGATGGCCAACTACCGGGCCAACCGACTGGTGTGCGAGGCGGCCGACCGGGCCATGCAGATCCACGGCGGAATCGGCTACAGCCGGCATGAGCCTTTCGAGCACATCTAC
>SYAA01000399.1 GCA_005789055.1 Actinomycetota bacterium | reverse complement strand
GTGACCGCCGGGGTCTACCTCATCGTGCGATCCGGACCGGTGTTCAATCTCGCCCCGACCGCCCAGACCGCGGTGGTGATCGTGGGCGCGGTCACCCTGCTCTTCGGTGCGATCATCGGCTGCGCCAAAGACGACATCAAGAAGGCCTTGGCCGCCTCGACCATGAGCCAGATCGGCTACATGGTGCTCGCCGCTGGCCTCGGCCCGGCCGGCTACGCGGTGGCCATCATGCACCTGATCACGCACGGGTTCTTCAAGGCCGGACTGTTCCTGGGCGCCGGATCGGTCATGCATGCCTGCAATGACGAGACCGACATGCGTCGCTTCGGCGGCCTGCGCTCGCTGCTGCCGGTCACCTTCGTCACCTTCGGCCTCGGCTACCTCGCGATCATCGGGGTGCCGCCGTTCGCCGGCTTCTTCTCCAAGGACGCCATCATCGAGACGGCACTCAACGCCGGCGGACTCAAGGGCGTTCTGCTCGGTGGTGCCACCCTGCTGGGTGCGGCGATCACCGCGTTCTACATGACCCGGGTGATGCTGCTGACCTTCTTCGGCTCGCCCCGCTGGAAGGCTCCCCTGGGGGCAAGTGAAGCCTCGGGGGAAGCAACGGCCATCCACCCGCACGAGTCGCCGGCGGTGATGACGGTGCCGATGGTGGTGCTGGCCCTGGGCTCGGTCGGTGCCGGTGCGTTGCTGTCGATGGGCCACCGCCTGCAGGACTGGCTGGAACCGGTGGTCGGCAGCCACGAGGTCGAGCACCTCATCCCGGCGTGGGCCGTCACCGCCGCCGCGCTGAGTGCGATCGCCGTCGGTGTGGCAATCGCCTACCGGCTCTACGCGATGCGCCCGGTGGCCGACAGTGCCCCGCAGGACGTGTCCGCCCTCACCGTCGCCGCCCGGCGCGACCTCTACGGCGACGCGATCAACGAGGCGGCCTTCATGCGGCCCGGTCAGCAGTTGACCCGGGCGCTGCTGGTGGTGGACGACAAAGCCATCGAAGGCAGCGTCGCAGGACTGGCAGCGACGGTGTCGCGGTCCTCCGACGGGTTGCGCGGACTGCAGACCGGGTTCGCCCGCACCTACGCGCTGTCGATGCTGGCCGGCACCGCCCTGGTCGCCGGGGTGGTCCTGATCACGGCGCTGTGGAGGTGATCCGGTGACGATTCCGTGGCTGACTCTGCTCTGGGCGCTCCCGGTGCTCGGTGCGATCGTCATCATCGCGCTTCCGGCGACGGCGCGGCAGGCGGCCAAGTACGCCGCGCTGGCGGTGTCGCTGGCGGTACTGGCCGTGGCAGCGGTGCTCGCGGTGGGCTTCGATCCGGCCGGTCCGCGCTATCAGTTCGTCGAAGACCGCACCTGGATCGAGTACTTCGGGTCCGGCTACACCCTCGGCGTGGACGGGATCGCGCTGGCCCTGGTGGTGCTCACCGCGGTGTTGATGCCGCTGCTGCTGCTGGCGGGCTGGAATGACATCGACGACCGGACCGGGATGTCCGGCCGCGCACCGCAGGGCTACGTCGCAATGATGCTCGCGGCCGAGGGCATGGTGCTGATGTCGCTGATCTCCCTCGACATTTTGCTGTTCTACATCTTCTTCGAGGCGATGCTGATCCCGATGTACTTTCTCATCGGCGGTTTCGGCACCCGCGGTCCGGCCGCGGGCAAGGCCGCGGTGAAGTTTCTGCTCTACAACCTCTTCGGCGGCTTGATCATGCTGGCGGCGCTGATCGGCCTGTACGTGGCGACGGCCGGTTCCGCCGCATTCGAGGGCGGCACTTTCGATTTCCGTGCGATCTCCGGGGCCATCTCCACCGGCGAGTTCGTCATCGCTCCGGCGGTGGCCAATGCGTTGTTCGGTGGCTTCATGTTCGCCTTCGCGGTCAAGGCCCCGCTGTGGCCACTGCACCGCTGGCTGCCCGACGCCGCCGTGCAGGCCACCCCGGCGTCGGCGGTGTTCATGATGGCGGTGATGGACAAAGTCGGCACCTTCGGGATGCTGCGCTACTGTCTGCCGCTTTTCCCCGATGCCGCAACGTTTTTCCGGCCGGCCATCATCACGCTCGCGGTCATCGGCATCATCTACGGCGCGATCGTGGCGATAGGACAGACCGACGTGATGCGACTGATCGCCTACACCTCGATCAGCCACTTCGGCTTCATCATCCTGGGCATCTTCGTGATGACGAGCCAGGGGCAGTCGGGGTCGACGCTCTACATGGTCAATCACGGCATCTCCACCGCGGCCCTGTTCCTGATCGCGGGCTTCCTGGTCAGCCGGCGCGGTAGCCGGGCCATCGCGGACTTCGGCGGCGTCCAGAAAGTCGCGCCGGTACTGGCCGGAACCTTCCTGGTGGCCGGATTGGCCAGCCTGGCGATGCCCGGCATGGGGCCCTTCGTGTCCGAACTTCTGGTACTCCTCGGCACCTTCACCCGCTATCCGGCGTTCGCGGTGATCGCCGCACTGTCACTGGTGCTTTCCGCGGTTTACGTGCTGTGGGCCTATCAACGGATGATGACCGGCCCGGTAACAGCCGGCAATGAAACGCTGCCCGATCTGCGGCCTCGCGAGCTACTGGTGGTCGCTCCGCTGATCGCACTGCTCATCGGACTCGGCATCTACCCCAAGATCGCCCTCGACGTCATCAACCCGGCGGTCGACGACACGCTGTCGTCGATCCACCAGTCCGACCCCGCCCCCGAACTGACGGCGGAAGGATCCCGATGACCACGCCGAGTATCGAATACGCCGTGCTGTCGCCGATGCTGATCGTGTTCATCGTCGCGGTGGCCGGTGTGCTGGTAGAGGCCTTCGCGTCGCACCGGGCCCGGTACGGCATCCAGGTCACGCTGGCCCTGGTCGGGTTGGCAGCGGCATTCGTCGCCGTGGTGCGCAACTACAGCGCCCTCGGCCCCGGCGCCGGACAGCTCGCCGCAGTGGGAGCGGTCGCCGTCGACCGGCCCGCCCTGCTGCTGCAGGGCGCCATCGTGGGGTTCGC
>SYAA01000398.1 GCA_005789055.1 Actinomycetota bacterium | reverse complement strand
GCTCGGTCAAGGGCGAGGTCATCGCCTCGACCTTCGATCGCCCGCCGTCGGATCACACCCAGGCGGCGGAACTCGCCATCGAGCGCGCCAAACGACTCGTCGAGCAAGGCAAGGACGTGGTGGTTCTGCTCGACTCAATCACCCGCCTGGGCCGCGCCTACAACAACGCCTCGCCGGCGTCCGGGCGCATTCTCTCCGGTGGCGTGGACTCCACCGCGCTCTACCCGCCCAAGCGCTTCCTCGGTGCGGCGCGCACCATCGAGCACGGCGGATCGTTGACCATCATCGCCACCGCGATGGTCGAGACCGGCTCCACCGGTGACACGGTGATCTTCGAGGAGTTCAAAGGCACCGGTAACGCCGAACTCAAACTCGACCGCAAGATCGCCGAGCGGCGGGTGTTCCCGGCCGTCGACGTCAATCCGTCGGGTACTCGCAAGGACGAACTGCTGCTGTCCGCCGACGAGTTCGCGGTCGTGCACAAGCTGCGCCGGGTGTTGTCCGGTCTGGATTCGCATCAGGCGATCGACCTGCTGATGAGCCAGCTGCGCAAAACCAAGACCAACTACGAGTTCCTGGTGCAGGTGTCCAAGACGGCACCGGGTATGGCCGACTCCGACTGACAGCGGTGAACACCGACGAGATCTGGCGCCGCGTCGATGATCAGCGCATCGAGCTCGCTGGACTGCTCGAAGGTCTCACCCCCGAGCAGTGGACGGCGCAGTCGCTGTGTGACGGTTGGCAGGTTCGCGATGTCGCCGCTCACCTGACCCACTCGCACATGCACCCGGTGCGGGCGATCGTTGAGGCGGCCAGGTCCGGCTTCCGATTCGACTCGATGATCCAGCGGCTGGGGCGCGAAGACCCGCGGTCGCAATCCGAGATCGCCATTGCGCTGCGCGGTATGGCCGGTTCCCGCAAGAGGGTTCCCGGGACCAGTGTGCAGCAGCCGCTGATCGAACTGCTGGTCCACGGCCAGGACATCACCGTGCCACTGGGGATCGACTGGCCGATGCCGCTCGATGGGGCGCGCGAAGCCGCGCAGAAGCTGTCCGGGATGACATTTCCCCTCAACGGCCAGCGGCACCTCGCCGGTGTCAGGCTGGTCGCCACGGACGTGGAGTTTGCGGCAGGCGAGGGCCGAGAGGTTCAGGTTCCGATCGGCGACATCGTGATGATCCTCGCCGGCCGAGCACAGCCCTGAGATGACCGACACCGTCCAGCAGCTTCTCCAGATGAGGATCGACGATCCCGCCCCTGCGGTGAAGTACGGGGATCGCGTGTGGACGTGGCGCGAGCACCTCGACGAGGCCGCACGCCACGCCGCGGCGCTGATCGCAGTGGCCGACATCGACCGGCCACTGCATGTGGGGACATTACTGGGCAACACCCCGGCGATGCTGACCGCGATGGCCGCGGCCGGATTGGGCGGGTACGTACTCTGCGGTATCAACACCACCCGCCGCGGCGAGGCGCTCGCGGGTGACATCGCCCGGGCCGACTGTCAGATACTGCTCACCGACCAGGCTCACCGCGGCCTGCTCGACGGATTGGATTTATCGGGCGTGCGGGTGTGCGACGTCGACTCAGCGCAATGGGCTCAGGTCAGCGCTGGCGCCGGCGAACTGATACCGCACCGCACCGTCGAGGCCTGCGACACCTTCATGCTGATCTTCACCTCGGGCACCAGCGGCGAACCCAAGGCCGTTCAGGTTGCGCACATTATGGTGCCTTTCGCTGGAGCATCACTGGTGCAACGATTTTCGATCACCGCGGCTGATGTTTGCTATCTGTCGATGCCGCTGTTTCACTCCAACGCTCTGATGGCCGGTTGGTCGGTGGCGCTGTCGTCGGGGGCGACGATGGCACCGGCGACGTTCTCGGCTTCGGGACTGCTCGATGATCTGCGCCGTTACGGTGCGACGTATATGAATTACGTCGGCAAGCCACTGGCCTACGTCCTGGCGACTCCGGAGCATCCCGACGATGCCGACAATCCGCTTCGGGTTGCGTTCGGCAACGAGGCGGCCGAACGCGACATCGCCGAATTCGGTCGACGTTTCGGTGCCACCGTCTGGGACGGCTTCGGCTCCACTGAGGGAGCGGTGATCATCACCCGGGACGGCCCGTGCCCGACCGGTTCGGTCGGCCGTGGCTTTCCCGGGGTGGCGATCTACAACCCGGACACCGTTACCGAGTGCCCGCCGGCCGTCTTTGACGCCGCCGGGGCGCTGGCCAACCCCGACGAAGCGATCGGCGAGATCGTGAACACCGACGGCGCCGGAATGTTCGGTGGCTACTACAACGACGCACAGGCCACCGGCGAACGCCTTCGCCATGGCATGTACTTTTCCGGCGACCTCGCCTACCGCGACGCCGACGGCTGGATCTACCTCGCCGGGCGCACCGGGGAATGGCTGCGGGTGGACGGCGAGAACCTGACCACCGCGCCGATCGAGCGGATTTTGCACCGGCTGGCGCCGATCAACCGGGTTGCCGTCTACGCCGTGCCCGATCCGCATGTCGGCGATGCGGTGATGGCGGCCGTGGTGCTGGGTGCCGGGGCCACACTGACCCCTCAGGATTTCGGCGACTTCCTTGCCGCGCAACCCGACCTCTCCCCGAAGGCGTGGCCGCGCTACGTGTGGATCACCGACGATCTGCCGGTCACCGCGACCAACAAGATCCTCAAGCGCACGCTGAGCGCCCAGGGCCTTGGCGTGACCTCCGGGGTGCTGTGGCACCGGGAGGCCCGCGGCGGCCGCTACCACCCTTTTGGGTCTGGCCCGTCCGAACTGGCATAATCAGACTCTTCAGGTACCGGTTCACGCCACCGGGCGAATTCAGCTCCTCGGCGACCCGGCGACCACGACACACAGAGGACACCATGAAGACCGGCATTCACCCCGCCTACGGCGAGACCAGCGTGGTCTGCGGCTGCGGAAACTCCTTCACGACCCGCAGCACCAAGGAGAGCGGCCACATCGTGGTCGAGGTCTGCTCCCAGTGCCACCCCTTCTACCCCGGTAAGCAGAAGACCCTCGACAGCGGTGGCCGGGTTGCGCGCTTCGAGAAGCGCTACGGCAAGCGGGCCGAGTCGAAGCAGCCCGCCGAGGCGGACGCGGCACCGGCCGACAGCTAGTCAGCACCCACGTCGTCCGTCACTCGCCCCGCGCGCGGTCGGGCTTCGACAGCGTGTTCGGATCCGGAAGGTGAGAGG
>SYAA01000397.1 GCA_005789055.1 Actinomycetota bacterium | reverse complement strand
GCGAGGCGATCTGCATCGCCTTGTCGTTGTCGGGCGTCCACACGCTGCCGGCCAGGCCATAGGCCGAGTCGGTGGCGAGTCGAATCGCGTCCTCCTCGGTGTCATAGGGGAGCACCGACAGCACCGGCCCGACGATCTCCTCCTGGGCGATGGTCATGGAGTTGTCGACATCGGCGAAGACCGTCGGCGAGACGAAGTAACCGCTGTCGAGGCCCTCGGGGCGCCCGCCACCGGTGACCAGTCGCGCGCCCTCCTCCTGACCCTTCTTGATGTAGCCCTCGACGCGTTCACGCTGCTTCTCGGTGATCAGCGGCCCGATGAAAGCACCCGGGTCGTCGGGCAGACCCACCGGCATCGCCTCCACCGCAGCAGCGAGCTTGGTGACGATCTCCTCATAGCGTGACCGGGGAGCCAGGATCCGAGTTTGCGCCACGCAGGCCTGCCCGGAGTTCATCAAGCCGGCGAACAGCAGCATCGGCAGGGTGGAGTCGATGTCGGCGTCCTCAAGGATGATCGCCGCCGACTTGCCACCCAGTTCCAGCGTGCAGGGCTTGAGTTTCTCGGCGGCCAGCTTGCCGACCTCCTTGCCGACCGCGGAACTGCCGGTGAAGGTGTACTTGTCCACCAGGGGATTGGCGGTCAGTGCGCGTCCGGTCTCGGCACCACCGGGCACCACCGACAGCACGCCTTCGGGAAGCCCGGCCTCGGCGAACACCTCCGCGAGCGCGTTGACACTCAGCGGGGTCTCGGCGGCGGGCTTGAGCACCATGGTGCAGCCCGCGAGCAGTGCCGGGCCAAGTTTGTTGCACGCCAGGAACAGTGGGACGTTCCAGGCCGCGACCGCGCCGACGACGCCGATCGGCTCGCGCAGCACCAGGGTTTGGCCATAGATCCCGTCGCGGATGTCCGACCAGGTGAACTTGTCCGCGGCCGTGGAGTAGTACTGCAGGCCCGAGATGGCCGCCCCGTACTGCATCATGTCGACGATCATCTGCGGTTGGCCGGTCTCGGCCTTGAGCAGAAACTTGAAGAGGTCATCGCGATCCTCGATCAGTTTGACCGCGTTGCCGATCACCGCCTGACGTTCCTGCGGCGTCATCCGCGGCCACGGGCCCTCATCGAACGCCTTGCGGGCCGCGGCACAGGCGGCGTCGACATCGGCGGCGGCGGCCATCGGCACCTTGCCGACGTACTCGCCGGTGGCCGGCGAATGCACCTCGATGACATCGGCGGTCGATGGCTCGACCCACTTGCCACCGATGAACAGCTTGTCGTATTCGGTCTTATAGGCGGTCTGCGTCATGGCAGCCACAGTACCGATTTCAGGCGATGACGAGAACCTGTTTCAGTCATCGGTCATCGGGGAGCGCAGCACCATCACCAGGTTGCTCACCAAAAACTCCCGTACACCGGGCACCGAGGTCAGCCACCACGCCCATCGGGGGTGGTAGCGGGGGAATGCGGCCACCAGTGCGCCGGTGGAGGCGGCCCATCTCAGTCCCTCCGCCGCCGACACGTTGAACAGTGACGACCCGTAGTTGTTCTTCGGCGGGTGGCCCTGTCGGCGGGTGTAGCGCGCGGCCGCGCGGGCTCCGCCCAGGTAGTGCCATAGGCCGGTTTCGTGGCCACCGAAGGGGCCCAGCCACACGGTGTAGGACAGGATCGCCAGGCCACCGGGCCGGGTGACCCGCAGCATCTCGGCCCCCAGTTGCCAGGGCGCTGGCACGTGTTCGGCGACGTTGGACGACAGGCACACGTCGACGCTGTGGTCGGCGAACGGCAGGGCCAGCCCGGACGCCCGCACGAAGGTCCCCGGCCCGCCACGGCCGACGCCGCCGGCGGCGTGCATTTCAGCGGGGTCGGGTTCGACCCCGACGTAGTTCCAGCCCGCGTCGGTGAACGCGCGCGCAAAATAACCCGGACCGCCGCCGACATCGAGGATCGTTCGGCCCCGGTGGTCGCAGGGCTGACTGGCTCGCCACAGATCGGCCACCATTGCCGCGGTGTCGGCGGCCAGTGCGTTGTAAAAAAGGCCCGGGTCGCTCTGCTCGTACCGGAATTGCCCGAGCAGTCGCGTCGACCGGGCCAGGGTTGCCCGTCGGGCGAACAGGTCGGTGACGGCCATCGACGCTTACCTTGCCAGATATAAGCTGGCCGGATGCCCGACCCCGTCCGCTCAGTGCTGCTGCTGTGCTGGCGCGATACCGGCCACCCCCAGGGTGGGGGCAGCGAGACCTACCTGCAGCGCATCGGTGCGCTGCTTGCCCAATCGGGAATCAACGTCACGTTGCGCACCGCCCGCTATTCCGGCGCGCCGAGGCGTGAGGTGGTCGACGGCGTCCGCATCAGTCGCGGCGGTGGTCCCTACACGGTCTACATCTGGGCTGGGCTTGCCATGGTCGCCGCGCGACTCGGCCTCGGCCCGCTGCGCAGCGTCCGGCCCGATGTGGTGATCGACAGCCAGAACGGACTGCCGTTCCTGGCGCGACTGGCCTTCGGGCGCCGTGTCGTGGTGCTGGTGCACCACTGTCATCGCGACCAGTGGCCGGTTGCGGGCCGTTTCCTGGCCCGGTTCGGTTGGTTCGTCGAATCGCGACTCTCGCCTCGACTGCACCGAAACAATCAGTACGTCACGGTCTCGTTGCCCTCGGCGCGTGATCTCACCGACCTCGGGATCGACGCGGCCCGGGTCGCGGTGGTCCGCAACGGCTTGGACGAAGCCCCGCCGGACACACTCCTCGGACGGCGATCAGCGACGCCGCGCGTGGTGGTGCTGTCGCGTCTGGTGCCGCATAAGCAGATCGAGGACGCACTCGAGGCGGTCGCGGCGCTGCGCGGCCGGATACCGGATCTGCACCTTGACGTCGTCGGCGGCGGATGGTGGCGACATCGTCTGGTCGAGCGCACCGAACAGCTGGGCATCTCCGATGCCGTTACCTTCCACGGGCATGTCGACGACGCCACCAAACACGCTGTGCTGCAACGTAGCTGGGTGCACGTGCTGCCCTCGCGTAAGGAAGGCTGGGGGCTGGCGGTCATTGAAGCCGCCCAGCACGGCGTCCCCACCCTCGGCTATCGCTGGTCCGGCGGCCTGACCGACTCGGTGATCGATGGTGTGACCGGACTGTTGGTCGATGACTACGACGAATTGGTGAACTCCCTGGAGTGTCTGCTGGGCGATCCAGTCTTGCGCGACGAACTCGGCGCGAAGGCGGTGGCGCGCAGCGGTGAGTTCTCGTGGTCGCAGAGTGCGGCGGCGATGCACGGCGTGCTGGAATCGGTGCATGCCGGCCGTCGGGTCAGCGGAGTGGTCTAGCCACGATGGCGGCAAGCCCCACCACGCCCGTTCGTCCGGGCCTGCTGCAGTACCTGCGCTACTGCTACGGCGCGGTGCTGCCCCCGGCGTACGACGACTGGGTGCGGCACGATCTCGCCGGCAAGGGTGCGCGCAGGCGAAACCTGGTCCGCGTCACGATTCCGGCGCTGTTCGTCATCGCTCCCCTCTGGCTGATACCGGCCACCCTCGGAATGCATCTGGCCATGTCGACGTTGCTGCTGCTGCCCTTCGTCTACTTCGCCCACGCGCTGGACAAGGTCTGGCGAACGTATCGACTCCGTCAACATGGTCTCGATCCCGATCTGGTCGACGCCGAGGACCGCCGGCGCGATGCCCAGCTCGATGAGGACTATCGCCGTCGCCACGGACACCCTCAGGACTGAGGGCCCCGCCGGGGACTCGTCGCCGCCAGCACCGCTGCGCTGCCGACGAGCATGGCTGCCCAGACCAGGTGGGCAATGATGACCGCGATCCGTTTCCAGAGCGGTACCGCCGAACCTCGGCCGCCGATGCGATAGAGCGTCAGATCGTTGTCGGCGTAGTCGGCGTTCAGCCCCGGAATGGCCTCAGTGCCAGCCTCGCTGACCACCCAGCCGACCCCGGCGGCAGCCAGCGTCGCGCGATCGGCCCCGGCGGCGATCAGTCGGTGCACATCGCGGGCGCGATTTCCCTCACCCGGCACGGTGCGTCCGGAGACCACAAGGTCGCCGGTGGACAGCACGTCGGCGCGAACCCACCGCGGTAGTGGGTCGAGCACCGGCGCCGGTCCTGCCCAGTCGAATCGCCGCATCGTGGCGTCCGGCAGCACTGCGACATCCTGCGGGTCGGCGTTGATCCGGGCCGCCACCGCCGACCACCCGTCGGGGTAGCGCACCGGCGTCAGGTGTGCGCCCACTCCCCAGGCGAGGTCGGGTAACACTGCGATGATCGCGGCGGCGCAGGCCACGGCACTCAGACCAGGACGGGCCAGGCGCCGCAGCGTCACCACCGCACCCGCACCGGCCAGCGCATAGGCCGGCATCGCCAACGCCATCCACTTCTGGCCGTCGCGCAGCACGGCCAGGCCGGGAACCACCTCGACCGCCGAGCGCAGCACCGTCAAGCCTGGGCCGGTGCCCATCGCCGCCACCGTCAGCAGGGTCACCGCCGCCAAAATCAGCAGCGGCTCCACCGGACGCCGACGCAGCAGCGCCGGTAACCCGCACGCCACCACCGCCAGCAACACCAGTGTCGCCACCAGAGCGAATCCCGTTGTCCGCGAACCAGGTACCGCTTCGGCGTTCCAGATCCCGCCCAGGCCGGCCAGGCTGCCCAGGGTGCCGAGTCCCGGCTCGGCGCGGGCCGCGAACGGAGCCAGACCCGCAGACTGCGAACCGGCCAGTGCGGACCCGAGGAACGACGCGGTCAGCCACGGCAGGGCCGCCGCCACGGCGATCAGCAGCAGCACGGCGCCGGCGCGCGTCCGGCCGACACCGGAACCGGGAACCGCGAGACACACCGCGGCCACCGTGGCCGCCAGCATCAGTCCGGTCGGCGTCAGGCCGGCTAGGGCGATCCACCACACCACCGCGGCCCAGCTGCGGCGGTCCGCGGGGCCGGCCCGCACTTGTCGAACGGCGGCCGCCACCCACGGCAGGCAGCCGTAGGCCAGTAACAGGCTCCAGTGACCCTGCAGCAACCGTTCGGCGACACAGGGATTCCACACGGCCACCGTGGCGGCGACGAACTGGCCGGCCATGCCGGCCTCGGGGAGCACCTGCCCCGCCAATCGGGCCGCCCCCCAACCGGCGAGGAACACCGCGGCGATCAGCGCTGCCTTGACCACCACACCGCCGTCGATGACTGTCGACACGACGGCGATGGCGAAGTCCTGCGGAACCGCGCGCGGCGCGGAGTCGCCGAGACCCAGAGCAGAGTCGGAGAGGTAGGAACGAGGCGTGGACACGGCGTCACGCAACAGCAGGTAGCCGCCAGCGAGCAGGGGTGCCGTCACCGCGAGCGTCAGTAGCAGGGCGTAGGCCCCCACCGCCCAGCGCGGCACAGTCCGGATTGCCGTCACCGCGGCGCGGGCGGGGGCTCCGGTCGCCGGGTGGGGATTTTCTCGGTCGGCGCCGACGCGGCGGGCATGGGACCGGTCTCGTCCTTCCCGAAGATTCCCAGCGCGATGTCTGCCTCGCCGTGTTCGGCCAGGGCGGACTCGATACGCAGGCTGAACGCGCCCAGCAGGGTCGCGCCGATCAGCAGGACGAGACCGGTGGCGGCCAGGCTGATTGGCAGTACCCGGGACCACAGCGCCACCCGGTCGCGTTCGTTGCGCGCTCCGGCCACCAGGGACTCGACCGTCTGCTCGGTGGAAGTCACGGTGTAGTCGGCCAACGCCATCTCAGGGTTGAGCGCCTCGCGGGCGTAGTAGTGGTTGGCGCGTTCGGTGGCCTTGACCACGGTTCCCGTCACCGGGTCCACCCAGAAGGTGCGCTGGGCGGCGTAATACCGCGTCATGGTGACCGGCTCGTAGGGGTCACCCGGCAATCCCCACAGTTCGGCGCGCGCGGTGACTTCGCCGTCCTCGTTTCTGTCGTAGAGCGAGGCGTACTTGATCGGTTCGACGAGTTTCCCGTCGGCGTCGTAGCCGACGTTCTGGGTGAACCGGTAGGTGGTCAACCCGTTCACGTCGTCTTCGCCGTCGTAGTTGGCGTCGAACGGTCTTTGGGCGATCGCATCGAAGAACGGGTACGACTTCTTCTCGGTGTTGAACGGGAACCGGAACGTCAAGCCCTCATGCGGAAGCGCGATGTTGGTCGATGGTCGGTCGTCTTCGATGGTGCGGGGTTTCTGCACCGAACCACCGGGGCGTTCGTCGTCGGACACCGCCTCGGCTGTGCGACGGTCCAGTGTCGCGGTGTCGACCATGGCCAGGAGCAGGCCGTCGTCCTTCTGTTTATCGGTGCGCCGGACGGTGATGCCCACCTGCAGGGTGACCACCTGGGCATTGGCGGGGGTTTCGACGGTGACCGCCTGCTGGGAGACCAGGGGGACGTTCTGATCGACGACGAACCGGGTTCCCGACAGCGAAACCGGGTCGAGGGCCGCTCCAGTGCCACTGCTGATCAGGGTCTCATCGATGGAGAGCGGAATCTTGGCGATCTTGCCCGCGGTATAGGTGGTCAGCAGCACGGCGGCGGTCAGCAGGGCGGCCCCGAGACTCATGATGGCCAGCGCCCCCAGACGCAGCATGCTTGCGCGATTCACGCTGCCCGGGCCTCCTCGCGCTGTCGGTGTAGCTGTCCTGCAAATCGGATTGACCCTAACAGCAGGTACCCGGCTTAACCCCGGTGCCGGAGGGATTGCGCCGCACCCATCTATCGCCGCCGACGGGTCCGCGAGCACACTGGTAGCCGTGAAACCCGATCGGGTAGTCGGTGATGCCGCCCAGGTCGGTGGTACCCGGGCCTTCCTGCCTGCCGTCGAGGGCATGCGGGCCTGTGCGGCCATGGGCGTGGTCCTCACCCACGTCGCGTTCCAGACCGGTACCTCCGGCGGGGTGGTGGGCCGATTGCTGCACCGGTTCGATCTGGCTGTGGCGGTGTTCTTCGCGCTGTCGGGCTTTTTGCTGTGGCGCGGGCACGCGGCGGCCGCCCGCCAATTGCGGCACCGGCCTGCCACCGGCCATTACCTGCGGTCCCGGTTGGTGCGGATCATGCCCGGCTACCTGTTCGCCGTCGTGGTGATCCTGACGTTGCTGCCCGAGGCAAACCACGCCAGTCCCACCGTCTGGCTGGCCAATCTGACCCTGACCCAGGTGTATGTGCCACTGACCTTGACGGCCGGGCTGACCCAGATGTGGAGCCTGTCGGTGGAGGTCACCTTCTACCTGGCTCTACCGATCCTGGCGGCGCTCGCCTACCGGCTTCCGGTCCGGGCGCGGGTGCCGGTGATCGCGGCGGTCGCCGCGGCCAGCCTCGGTTGGGGACTGCTGCCGATTCAGACGGCGGCCGGGGTGAACTTCCTCAACTGGCCGCCGGCGTACGCGTCGTGGTTCGCGGCCGGCATGCTGCTGGCGGAGTGGACGGTCAGCCCGCTGGGGTGGGCGCACCGGCTGGCCCGCAACCGGTGGGCGATCACCGGGATCGCTCTCGGCGCCTTCCTGATCTCGGCCTCCCCGCTG
>SYAA01000054.1 GCA_005789055.1 Actinomycetota bacterium | reverse complement strand
TGCCCTCGGCCAGATGAGCTCCGAGTCGAACCCGGTCGGCGTCGGCGATCCGTACCCCGGTGGGCACCACGTAGTCGACCATCCGCGGGAACTTGTCCACGCCGTAGACCGTCACCGGGCCGCGTCGGCGCAATCGCAGACGCACCGACTCGAAGCCTTCGATGCGACAGGGTCCGTAGTTGGTCCAGACCACGTTCGTCAGGGCGCCGAAGACGCCGTCGAGGTTGCAGCCGTGCGGTTCGATCAGACGGTGCGAGAGCAGGTGTAGGCGCAGATAGGTGTCGAAGGTGTCGGTCGGCGCGAGATCGAGGTCGGCGATGACGGTGCGGATCGCGACGACCTGTACGCCGCGGTCGGTGTCGGGGCCGCAGAGGTCGGCCAGTTCATCGGGCGCGTCGCCGGCGTTGAGCCGGGTGGTTCCGGACGGGCTGTAGGCGCCCAGTTCGGGGTCGGGGAACCAGGCGTCGAGCACGGTGCCATCGTCGGCGATGGTGGCGAGTCCGAAACCCGCGGCGGAAGTCACTGGGACACGGTACTTCCGGCGTGAGCAGACGCAAAGTGCCGCGACACGCCGCGGGCGGGGGGACTTTTGCGTCCGCTCGCACGAAAGGGGCGACCCGCTAGCCTGATCAGTTGTGCTTGACCTTCGCGCCGATCCGGCCGATCTGACCGCCGCTCTCGTCGATATTCCCAGCGTGTCTCGGGACGAGGGGCCGCTGGCCGATCAGGTCGAACGCGCACTGCGGGAGCAGACCGATTACACCGTCGTCCGCAACGGCAATGCGGTCCTGGCCCGCACGGATCTCGGCCGCCCGACCCGGGTGCTGCTGGCCGGCCACCTCGACACCGTCCCGATCGCCGACAACGTCCCGGCCCGCCGGGTGGGCGACGATATCTATGGCTGCGGCGCCAGCGACATGAAGTCCGGTGACGCAGTGTTCCTGCATCTGGCGGCCACCATGGGCGAGCCTGCGCACGACGTCACGGTCATTTTCTACGACTGTGAGGAGATCGAGGCATCGGCTAACGGCCTCGGCCGTATTCAGCGTGAACTTCCTGAATGGCTTCGCGCCGACGTCGCGATCCTGGGCGAACCGACCGACGGCGACATCGAGGCGGGCTGTCAGGGCACCCTGCGCGCGTTGATCTCTGCAGCCGGAGTCCGGGCGCACTCGGCGCGTCCATGGCTGGGGGACAACGCAATTCACAAACTTGCTCCGGTGCTGGACCGGCTGGCCGGGTATCAGAGCCGGTCTGTCGACATCGATGGCTGCACCTACCGGGAGGGGCTGTCCGCTATCGGGATCAGCGCCGGGATAGCCGGCAACGTCATCCCCGATGACGCCTCGGTGACCGTTAACTTTCGGTTCGCTCCCGACCGTTCCCCGGCGGCTGCCCTGGATCATCTGCGCGAGGTGTTCGCCGACCTTGACGTCGAGGTTCGGCAGACCGATGCGGCTGGGGGTGCGCTGCCGGGGCTGGATCATCCGGGAGCCGCGGCACTGGTCGCCGCGGCCGGCGGACTGGTGCGCGCAAAGTACGGCTGGACTGATGTCGCGCGGTTCGCCGCGCTGGGCATCCCGGCGGTCAACTACGGCCCCGGCGACCCGAATGTGGCTCATCGCCGGGACGAGCGGGTCTCGGTCGCCCGGATCTCCTCGGTAACCGCCACCCTGCGGCGCTACCTCAGCGCGCCGTGGTGATCGAGGTTGCTGGACCTATGGTTCGTCCGCGACCGCCCGGGCGTGTTCCAACGCCATTCGAGTGAACTCGCAATCGGCGGAGGCGGCGATCTTCGCCAGCGCGTCGGCGGCCCGTACGTCGCCGAGGCGGGCCGCTTCGTGCCAGGCGCGCACCGCGATCGCGTACTGGCCCGTGCGTTCGGCCATCCGGGCGGCGTCACGGGCCGCGGTGATCGCACCGTGCCGGTCGCCGACGGTGGCCAGCCGCCATGCGCGGGCCACGGCCAGTTCGGGCGCGAATAACGCCGACTTGGTTCCGTGCCGGGACTCTGCGCGGCTGAGCGCCTTGGCCGACTCGGAGATCTCGCCTTGCTGGGCCAGCGCGGTGGCAAGGTAGGTCAGCGACAGCGGGCCCCACGAGTATCCGGTGCGCTCCAGCGTGGCCGAGGCGGGCGCGAGCAGTGCGGCCGCACCGGCCGGCTCGCCGCGGGCGATCAGTACCTCGGCCAACAGCAGCTCCCCGATCGATCGGCCGGGCTGCGCCAGCTCGGCGACGTCGGTGAAGCCGGCGGCGGTGTCGTAGGCGTCCTGGGTTCGGCCGGCCATCAACGATGTCGTGGTCTGGGCAAGCCCCACGGTGAAGCGCAGCAGCCCGGGATACTCGGTGCCGAGCGCCCGATCCACCAGCCCGCCGACGTCGGTGAACCGTCCCATCCGGGCAGAACTCAGCGCGGAAGCACTCGCGGCCCACGCGACCGCCATGTCCGGTGCGTCCGGTGCGGCGAGTACCGCGGTGGCGATCTCGAGAGCGCGCGTCAGGTTTCCGGCATTCATCGCGAACGTCGCAGACAGTGCGTCGAGCGTGAGCCGCGCCGAAGCCCCGCTCACCCGGCGATGAATGGTGCCCAGGAACGCGGTCGCCCGCTCCGGCTCCGAGAGCATCCAGAACTGGTTGGCAGCCCGAGGCAGCGCCCAGGCCAGGACTTGATCCTCAGACAGTGTGTCGAGGTTCACCCCGGCCAGGACATGGTCGGCTTCGCGGCCACGGCCCTGCCAGGCCAGCGCGTAGCTCAGGGCCAGACGGCCATCGAAGCGCTCCTCGCGTTCCAGTGCGGCGGCGGCCAATCGTTCGCTCAGACCCAGATCGCCTAGGCGCAGGGCCTCCTGTGCGGCGGCGATGACATCGTCGACCGGTTCCGGGTTTTCGCTGGCCATCGCGAGCACCGAGCGCCCGAGTCGGTCTCCGAGGTGTCGGTGCGGGTGGGTCGCGAGCCGGGCGGCCACCTCCGACCGCAACTGGCGCAGGTGCGGTGCTGGCGCATCGGCGACGATGTGGTCGGCGAAGAGCGGATGTCCGCAGTACACCTCACTTCCAATCCGCTGCACGGCCCCCGTCGCCTCCGCGGTGTCGACGGCATCGGCGGCGCTCAAGGCGACGAGATCGGTACGTGCCAGGGGTTCCCGCACGCTGAGAAAGCCGAGCACCTCCCGGGCCGCGACAGGGAGACCCGCCAGGTAACGATCGATGAGTTCCGGTAGCGAGCGCTCCGGGTCGCCGGTCATCACCATGAGCCGAAGGTGCAGCGGGTTACCGGCGCTGCGGCGATAAAACTCAGCGGCATCAGCGCCGGAGTCCGTGCCCGCGATGACCTCGGCGGTCTCAGCGCCGCTAAGCGGTGCGACGTCGACGCGCCGCAGCAGACCGTCCTCCCACAGCGCCGCGACTGCGGTGGGGATCGGCGGCGTGGACCGCGCCGTGACGATGATCCGACCCCGGCTCGGTTGCGCCGACGCGAGGTGCTCTGCGAGTTGGTACACCAACGTGGCGGAAAGCGGGTCGAGAAGATGGGCGTCGTCGATGATGATGAGAGCGTCGTCTGCCTGGGCCAGAAGAGAATTCTGGGCAAGAAGAGAATCCAGTGCTGCGTGGATGAGTGCGGCAGGTTTGCCGACCTCGGTGATGTTGACCAGGGAGCTGAAAGCTCCGAACGGGATCTGAGACTGGGTCGCGGTGCCGATCACCCACACTCCACTGCGCTGTCCCCACCGTTCGGCGATCTGCCCGGCCAGCGTCGTTTTACCGACGCCATCGACGCCGAGCAGGGCGATCCCGCCGGCGTCGCGTTCGGCGAGCAACTCAGCGATCTCATCCACCAGCTGTCGGCGCGGCGCCATCGCCCACGGGATCGACATAGCCGGACTTTATGGCCGCAGACCCGCTCTGCACACCAATAGTGGCAAACCGGTAGCCGGAAAACGCGGCACAGTTCGGCGGCGAGGGGGCTCTGGTCTAGGTTTTGCGGTGTGCCACCGCCGGGTTTCGACACCGCCTGGGCGGTATGCGTCTACTGCTCCGCCGGACCGCGGCACCCGGAGTTGCTGGATTTGGCCGGCCGGGTCGGCGCGGCGATCGCTCGTCGTGGCTGGACCCTGGTGTCCGGGGGCGGGAACGTCTCGGCGATGGGTGCGGTTGCGGCCGGGGCGCGCGAGGCGGGTGGGCGGACCGTCGGCGTGATCCCCAAGGCGCTGCTGCATCGCGAGCTGGCCGACACCGAGGCCGACGAGTTGGTCGTCACCGACACCATGCGGCAGCGCAAGCAGGTGATGGAGGACCGCAGCGACGCCTTCCTGACATTGCCCGGTGGGATCGGCACCTGCGAGGAGCTGTTTGAAACCTGGACCGCGGGGTATCTCGGGATCCACGACAAACCTGTGGTGCTGCTCGATCCTGCGGGTCACTACGACGGGCTGCGCAGCTGGCTGGAATCTCTGGCGCACACCGGGTACGTCACGCGTGCCGCACTCGACCGACTGGTGGTCGTTGGTGAGGTCGATGCGGCCCTGGATCTCTGCGCCGGGGAGACCCGTAAAAGGGGGTTCGATGATGAGCACTGATGGGGCCGCGCGTGCCGTGGGCCTGCTCGATCTGCTCACCCGGTTGCCGGCGGTCCTGATTGACGCGCCGGTGATCCTGCGCGGTGCACGGACCGGACTGTTAGCCCAGCCGAACTCGCGGGCGTCGATCGGCAAGGTCTTCGCCGAACGTGCCGCCCGCTACGGTGACAGGACTTTCCTGCGCTACGGCGACGAGAAAATCAGCTACGCCGAAGCCAACGAGACCGCCAACCGGTACGCGGCGGTGCTCGCTGAGCGCGGTGTGGGCCGCGGCGACGTCGTCGGCATCATGGAGCGCAATTCCCCCGATGTGGTGTTGACGATGCTCGCCGCGGTCAAATGCGGCGCCGTGGCCGGCATGCTCAATCATCATCAGCGCGAGGAGGTGCTGGCCCACAGCATCGGACTGCTCGGTGCCACCGTCGTCGTCGCCGAGGCCGATCTGATCGATCCGATCAGAGCCAGTGGCGCCCCGCTGTCCGGCGTCGAGGTGATCTCGGCCGAAGACTTCGCCGCCGCCGCTGTGGGCAAGTCGACGGCAAACCCCGATTCAGCCTCGCAGGTGCAGGCCAAGGATCCGGCGTTCTACATCTTCACCTCGGGCACCACCGGTCATCCGAAGGCCAGCGTGATGACCCACCTGCGGTGGCTGCGCGCGCTGGCGGC
>SYAA01000396.1 GCA_005789055.1 Actinomycetota bacterium | reverse complement strand
GTCGGGCAGCCTCGTCGCGGCTGCGGCCAGCCGGGAGGACAGCGTTCCGTCTATCACCTCGTCACCGACTGCGACGGAGAGCCCGCCGAGCAGTTCGGGGTCGACGTTGAGTTGGACCGAGACGGGTTGGTGGTACACGCGCGCCAGCACCTCGGCCAACCGCCGGCGCTGCGTGTCGGTCAACTCGTCGGCCGCCTGCACCTCGGCGACGATTTCGTCGCGGCGCGCCACGGCGAGCTGGGCCAGTTCTAGAACCGCTTCGTCCGCGCGCTGACCATGCAGGAGTTCGACGGTCTGGGCCAGCAGCGCCGCGGCCGTGGGGTTGCTGCCACCGGCCCGATCGAGTACGCCGCGCAGCAGTGAAACCCGCTCCGACGCCGGCCTCGAGTAATCACCGAGCAGGCTGTTGAGTTTCGGCTCGGTCTGCAAAACCCGGCCGAACCGGAACAGCTGCTCGGCCACTTCGTCGGCCTGATTCTCGCGTTCAGCGCGGACCAGAAGGCTGAGCCGGGCGACGTGCTCGATGCCCGCACTGAAGTCCTTGGTCGCCGACCAGCGCACCGAAACCGCGGTGTTGAGCAGCTCAATCGTGTTAGACCCGACCTTGCCGCTGAGCAGTCGCGCCAGCAGACCCTTCTTGGCCTCGGTCTCCGCAGTGGCCTCGGCGAGATGGCGGGCCAGGATCGGCTCGTGGGCCAGCAGTGCGGCTACCGAGCCCAATTCGCCGGATAGTGTCGACAGCTCGTCGGTGCTCAGCGTTGCGGCCATTGAGTCGAAACGCTCCACCAGTGCGGCTTGCGCGTCCCGGCTTGCCGAACGCATACCCGGGGTGCCGATCTCCGGGGTGAAGGCGGCCGGCGCCATCGACTCCAACTCGTCGAGGAATCGATCCACGGTGGCTGCGCGCGCCTGCGGATCGGAGACATGCGCCCGGACGAGTGCACTCGCACGCTGCACCGATTCGCTGCCGAGGTCGGTGCGCAGCTGGCGGATGACCTGCGACCGCAACAGCGAAACCTGCTGGCCGCCTTGCATTTTGATCCGCTCGACCTCAACATCGGCCTGGGCTCGCAATTGCTCGGCAATTCGGACCGAGTCCGAACGGGCCTCGGCGACGATATGGCTGGCCTCGGCCCGGCCGTCGGCGACGCGCTGAGCATGATGGGTGTCGGCGGCGGCAAGACGTTGAGTAGCCGTCGCGCTCTCGGCGAGCTGGGAGCGCACGGCGTCCTGCTGAGCCGCCATCAGACGACGTACCGGGGGCGCCACGTACCGCATCATGATCCACACGATGACGGCGAAGCCGACAAGCTGGCCAATAAATGTCGACATCTCGCCTACCGCCCGACCGTCGAATTGCCGGCCACGTCGACGCCAAGCACCCGGCTCGCCAGGGTCGTCGACAGCGAATCCACCGATGACCGAAGGTCATCGGAGATGGCATCGCTGGCGAGTTTGAGTTCCTCGTTGGCCTCCTGCACAACCCCGGAGACCTCGTCGTTGGCCAGCGCGCGCATCTGGTCCAGAGCGCTGCGGCCCTCGGCTCGAACCTCATCCCGGATCGCCGTGGACTCGGCGCGCGCCGCGGCAAGCTCGTTGCGGTAGTCCGCCTCTGCGGCCGACTCCTGCTCGACTGCCCTGCGGTTGTCCTCCGCTGTCTTGGCGATCATCCGCTCCCGTTCCCCGAGCACCTTCTGCACCGGTGGCACGACGAACTTGCCGATCACGCCAAGCACGATCAAGAAGATGGCCAGCACGAAGAAGAAGGTGCCGTTGGGGATGAGGAAGTTACTGGTGCCGCCTTCCTCCGACGCCGCCACCAGGGTGACGCCGGCTTCCCCTATTGCGGAGCCCATCGTGGGTTAGGACGCGCCGGGCGTGGCGAACACGAACAGTGCCATGAACGCCAGGTTGATGAAGTACGCCGCCTCCACCAGACCAACGGTGATGAAGAACGGGGTGAAGAGCCGGCCCTGGGCCTCGGGCTGGCGTGCGATCCCCGAGATCAGGGCGTTACCGGCGATGCCGTCGCCGATACCGGCGCCGATGGCGCCACCGCCCAGAATGAGCCCGCCGCCGATCAGGGCGCCGGCGACAATTTGTGGGTCTGCCATTGGTTATCCTCCTTGGTTGCTGGTAGGACGTCTACCAGTGCTGTGGGTGGTTCGTGGATCGATCAGGATGTATGTCGGGATGTGCTTAGTGGTGCTCCTCATCCAGTTCCATGGACTGGCTGAAGTACAGGATCGTTAGCAGCGCGAAGATGAACGCCTGGATCAAACCCACGAACAGGTCAAAGGTCTTCCAGATCGCATTGGGCGCCCACATGATGTACGGCGGGAAGAGTGCGATGAGGGCGACCATGATGCCGCCGGCGAAGATGTTGCCGAAGAGTCGCAGCGACAGTGAGATCGGCTTGGCGATCTCCTCGACGAGGTTGATCGGCGCGAGGAATGCCACGTGCCCCTTGAGGACCTTGATCGGGTGGCCGATGATCCCCCGCCGCCAGACCCCGGCTGCGTGGTAGCAGATGAAGACGAACAGCGCGAGTGCCAGCACGAAGTTGATATCCGAGGCCGGCGGTTTGAGCAGTTCGTGCGTCCCGCCGTCGGCGGTGCCGTACTGCACCGGGAGCACCGCGATCCAGTTGCAGATCAGGATGAAGACGAACAGCGTCACCGCCAGTGGCAGCACGAACGGGGCGATCTTCATACCGATCGCGCCCTCGATCTGACCGCGCATCTGGATGGTGATGGCCTCCCAGAACAACTGCACCCCGCCGGGTACACCCGTCGAGGTGATCTTCGACTTCAGAAAGAAAGCCAGCCCGATGGTGATGACGGCCGCAATCGCGGTGGCCAGCACCGTATCGGTGTTGACGGTCATGCCCAGCCACGTGGCGGTGGTGTGGTGGCCGACCTCGATGGCGCCCTCGGCGAGGATCCGTTCGGTCATGGTTACT
>SYAA01000395.1 GCA_005789055.1 Actinomycetota bacterium | reverse complement strand
GGGCGTCTTCCGCGGTGCCCTGGACGCCGGCGCGCGGCGGATCACCGAAAGGATGAAGGTCGCCGCCGCGGAGGCGATATTCTCCGTCGTCGGCGAGGATCTGGCGGCCGACCATATCGTTCCCAGCCCGCTGGACCCGCGGGTCGGACCTGCGGTGGCGGCCGCGGTGGCCGCGGCCGTTGGCGAGGAGTGAGCGGTTCGGCGATGAGGCCGACAGCGCTGCGCCGATTGCTCTTGCTGGTTGTTGCGGCGCTGTTGGTCGGTTGTAGTTCGCCGGCGCCGGTGCCTGCGGTGACCGTGGGGGCGACGGCCGACGCGGAGTCGACTCTGCTGGCCAATGTCTACGCTGCCGGCTTGCGTTACTACGGAACGGCGGCCGTCGTCGACGTCTCCGATGATCCGGTGGCCGCACTGGACGACGGTGCTGTCAGCGTTACGCCTGGATTCACCGGGAGGCTCCTGGAACGTTTCGCGCCGGACTCGACTGCTCGTTCGGCGGCCCAGGTGTACCGGGCGATGGTCGGCGCCCTACCAGAAGGTGTGGCTGCGGGCGATTACGCCGTGGCCGCCGAGGACAAGGCCGCGCTGGCCGTCACTGCGGGGACTGCGGCCCTCTGGGGCAGTCGTGATCTGACGGCCCTGGTCGGACAGTGTTCAGGCCTGAGCCTCGGTGCGATCGTCGGCAGCCGCCATCCCGCGTCGGTCGGCAGTTGCGCGCTGCCGATGCCGCGCGAATTCCGCGATGCGGCAGCGATGTTCGATGCACTGCGGGCCGGGGCAATCACGGCGGCCTGGACCAGCACGGCCGATGTCGCAGTGCCCGACGGTGTCGTCGTTCTCGTCGACCGCAAACCGACTCTGGTGCCGGCGCAGAACGTCGTCGCACTGTACCGGCGCAATGAGCTCAATCAGATGCAGTTGCGAGCGATCAACGAGTTGGCGGGTGTTCTCGACACCGCAGCCCTGGTCGACATGCTGCGTCAGGTCAGGGCAGGCGCCGATCCCGGGTCGGTGGCCGAGGCCTGGCTGACCGACAACCCCCTGGGTCGCTGAACCTCCGGATGAACCCAGCGTCCTCGGATGAACTCAGCGCATCGTGGGCATGAACCGGGCTGCCAGCGTGGTCACAATCCGCTGATAACCCGACCCGGTGGCTCGCACCACGATGTCGAGGACCTTGGCATCGGCACCGACGAGCACGCGTGCCTTCTTCTTGGCCACCGCCTCGAGGATGATCTGCGCGGCCTTCTCCGGGGAGGTGTGGGCCATTTTCGAATCGAACCACTCGGCCATCGACGCGGAATCCAAACCCTCGGCGGCGGTGGCGTTGCGGGCGATGGCGGTCTTGATGCCGCCGGGATGCACGGTGGTCACCGCGACCGGATGGTGGGCCAGGATCATCTCCTGCCGCAGTGCCTCGCTGAATCCGCGGACCGCGAACTTCGCCGAGTTGTAGGCGGCCTGGCCGGGCACCGAGAACAGTCCGAAGATGCTGGAGATGTTGATGACGTGGCCGTCACCGGAGGCGATCTGGTGCGGCTGGAAGGCCTTGGTGCCGTTGACCACGCCCCAGTAATCGACGTCCATGATGCGCTCGATGTCCTTGAACGGCGTGATCTCCACGTCGCCGCTGAAGGCGATGCCGGCGTTGTTGTAGATCTGGTTCACCTTGCCGAACTGGTCCTTCACCTCGTCGGCATACAGGGCAAGCGCCTCGCGTTCGGTGACGTCGAGCCGGTCGGCCCGGACCGGCGCCCCGACCGATTTCAGACGTGCCTCGGTGACCGCCAGGCCCTCGGTGTCGACGTCGCTGATGGCGACCGAGGCGCCGGATCGACCCAGCTCAAGGGCCAGGGCCTGACCAATACCGGAACCCGCCCCGGTCACGACCGCCACTTTGCCGGCAAATCCCTGCATTGCGTTCCCCCTGGTTGTCGAGTCTGAGTCAGGGTAGCAAGGGCGTTCCGGCCCGTAACGCCCGCGGATCGCCCTACGATCAACCAATCATGAAACTGCGTCATACCGCCGGATTGCTGGTAGCGGCCTTCGGGATTCTCGCCGGCGTGCTTGCCGCGCCCGCCGCCGCCGACACCACCGACGTTGCCGACACCGTCGACGATGTTCTTTCCGCCCTTGACGGCTTCGGTAACGGCAATCTCAGTCCGGTCGACGCCGGTGAGGTGAGCCGGGCGCTGTGCCCGGTCCTGGCCGATCGCGGCCAGGACGCCGTCGACATCGCCGCCAAGGTCGCCGACGGCATCGGCCAGCCGCTGGGGGTGGGCACGATGTTCGCCGGCACGGCAATTTCGTTCCTGTGCCCGAGGGCGGTGGACAACGTCGCCGACTCGCTCAATGACGGCACACCACTGCTGCCGATCTTCGGCTGAGGTCCATGCGCCAGCGTGCGTGTACTGTTCGCTTCCCGCGGCGTGTCGGCGTACCGACACGCACGCTCGCGCGTCAGCCGGACGAAACGGGCGCGGGCCCGGTCAGCTAAAGGCCTCGTCGAGAATCTCCTGCTGCTCGACGGCGTGCACCTTCGACGATCCTGACGACGGCGCGGACATCGCCCGCCGGGAGATCCGCTTGATGCCGGTCAGCGTGTCGGGAAGCAACTCCGGCAGACTCAGGCCGAACGTCGGCCAGGCACCCTGATTGGCCGGCTCCTCCTGAACCCAGAAGTATTCCTTGGCGTTCGGGTACTCGTCGAGGGTGACGGACAACCGGCGCTTGGGCAGCGGTGCAAGCTGTTCGATCCGGACTATCGCGACATCGTCGCGGTTGTCCTGCTTCTTGCGCGCGGCGAGCTCGTAGTAGATCTTGCCGCTGGTCAGTAGTACGCGGGTGACCTTGGTGCGGTCGCCGTCGCCGTCGGTGTAGGTCGGCTCCTCGAGGATCGACCGGAACTTGCGCTCGGTGAAGTCGCGGATGTCGCTGACGGCTGCCTTGTTGCGCAGCATCGATTTCGGGGTGAACACGATCAGCGGCCGATGCACCCCGTCGAGGCCGTGTCGACGCAGCAGATGGAAGTAGTTGGCCGGAGTCGACGGCATCGCGATGGTCATCGAGCCCTCGGCCCACAGTTGCAGGAACCGTTCGATGCGCCCGGAGGTGTGGTCCGGCCCCTGGCCCTCATGACCGTGCGGCAGCAGCAGCACCACATCGGAGAGTTGGCCCCACTTGGCTTCGCCGGAGCTGATGAACTCGTCGATGATCGACTGCGCGCCGTTGACGAAATCGCCGAACTGGGCCTCCCAGAGCACAATCGCCTCGGGATTTCCCACCGAGTAGCCGTATTCAAATCCCACCGCCGCGTATTCGGACAGCGGCGAATCGAACACCAGGAACCGGCCGCCGTTTCCGGTGCCGTCGGGGTTGACGGTGAGCAGATCCAGCGGAGTGAACTCGGCCCCGGTGTTGGGATCGATGATCACCGCATGGCGTTGGGTGAACGTCCCGCGCCGGGTGTCCTGTCCGGTGAACCGGATCAGTTTGCCTTCGGCCAGGAACGATCCCAGCGCCAGCAGTTCAGCGAACGCCCAGTCGACCTTGCCCTCGTAGGCCATCTCCCGACGCTTTTCCAGCACCGGTTGCACCCGCGGATGCACGGCGAACCCTTCCGGCACCGTCAAGTGCGCATCGCCGATCCGCGCCAGCAGCGACTTGTCTACCGCGGTGGTCATGCCCCGCGGGATCATCTGGGCGGCCTCGACCGACTCACTGGGTTCGACCGCCTGCTTCTCCAGTTCGCGGACTTCGTTGAACACCTGCTCGAGTTGACCCTGGTAGTCGCGCAGGGCGTCCTCGGCCTCTTTCAGCGAGATGTCACCGCGGCCGATCAGCGCCTCGGTGTAGGCCTTGCGCGCCCCGCGCTTGGTGTCGATCACCTGGTACATGGCGGGGTTTGTCATCGACGGGTCGTCGCCCTCGTTGTGGCCGCGGCGGCGGTAGCACAGCATGTCGATGACGACATCCTTGTGGAACGCTTGCCGGAAGTCGACCGCCAGTCGGGCCACCCACGCGCACGCCTCCGGGTCGTCGCCGTTGACATGAAAGATCGGCGCACCGGCCATCTTCGCGACGTCCGTGCAGTACTCGGTAGAACGGGAGTTCTCCGGTGCGGTGGTGAAACCGATCTGGTTGTTGACGACGATATGAACTGTGCCGCCGGTTCGGTAGCCCCGCAGC
>SYAA01000394.1 GCA_005789055.1 Actinomycetota bacterium | reverse complement strand
GGGGGCGTGACCTGCGGATCCGACGACCGCCGCGCCCGCTCGGTACCATCGACTCTCAGGAAACGTTAAGGTAAGTTGGTGGCGAACCGAGGGAGTCATCGCGTGTCGAAACATCGCCGTATCCAGCCTTATGCCTGGCTCGGGACTGCCGCGGTCACGCTGGGGCTGGGCGCCGCGATGGTCGGTGGAACCGCCGTCGCGGCTGCGGACGTCGGTGCCGACGCCGGTTCAGCGCACAACAGCACCTCGGAAGGCACTCCCTCAGCAGGCACCACCTCGGGAAGCGCCGCCTCGGAAAGCTCCGCCCGCGGCGGGACCCCACGCCAATCGCGTGCGGTGGCGGGTCGTGCGAACGCGGTCAGCGCAACTGTCAACTCGCCGCTGCCCGCCGCGGCGGCGGCCAACCTGCCGCTGCCCGCCGCAGCGGCGGCCAACTCGTCGGTACCCGCGGCAGATGCCCCGGTTGCAACGCCGCCCACAAACGCGGCCCTGGAACGGCCCGGCGCCCGTCGCACTGCCGCCGGCCTCCGCCGGTCCGCCGTGTCCGCGCCTGCCGCACTTCCTGCGCTGCCCGCGCTGCCCGCGCAGCCGACGCTGCCTACCGCGCAGCCTGCGTCCGCACTGCCGGCGGCGGCACCGCTTCCGCCGGGCGCAGACCCGTCCTACAACATGGCGTCCTACCTGCCGGCGGATCCGATCGTGCCGGGCACCAAGGTCGCGCTGGCTCTGCAGCAGATCTCCGACGCGCAAGTGCTGCTGAACCAGCAGACCTGGGGCGCGGGCAACATCGCCGCCGGCGTGGCCTCGATCGTTCCGCAGTTGTTTCTCGCCGAGGCGGCGTGGTCACTGACGGCCTGGCAGAACAACATGCCGGCGGCATCCCAGGCGATCGCGACCACCGCCGGCATACCCCTCATCCACCAGGTGACCCAGGTGAACCTGTTGGTCACCATGTCGCTGCCGATGTTGGCCGAGGCCGGACTTACCGGCGCCGCGCTGTTGCTGCCACTGGTGAACCTGCTGGGCGCCGCTGTCGCGCCCACCCAGGCCCTCGTCGGTCAGGCCCGCAGCAACGGCAAGGTGTACGCGTTCGTCCCGGTCCAGATGAGAGCCGTCACCGAACCAGTGGTGAGCGTCTCGGTGAACAACGGCCCCGGCAACCCGATGCTCGTCGACACCGGATCCTCGGGTTTGATCATCACCCGCGACTCGGCGCCCGGGGATCTCGGTGAACCGGTGGCCACTGGCGAGGTCCGTTTCAGCGGCGATCTGACCAAGACGTTCCGCTACACCACCTATGTGACCACGGTCGACTTCGGTGGCGGTGCCGTCACCGCGCCGACCGCCGTCAACATCGTCGATGACGCCGACGCCGCGGCGTTCGAGGAGTTCCTGAGACCGGCCCAGGTGGTCGGCATCCTCGGTGTCGGCGCGAACACCTACGGCCCGGGCCCGGACGGCTACACCATCCCGACCGCCGCCCTACCTGGCGAACTCAGCGACGGATTCCTGCTCTATCAAGGCGCCTTACTCGGATTGTTCGGTGTCATGGTTTTCGGGCCCAACCCGCTGCCCACCCGGGTGTCGGTGCCCGGCGCGCCGGACGCCTACGTCACGGTCAGTGTCAACGACGGTCCCAAGCAGACCGCGTACTCCATCATCGACTCCGGCGGCGTGTACGGAACCCTGCCGGCGTACCTGATCGGCGGCGCGACCTCGGTGCCGACGAACACCAAGATTTCGGTGTACACCGCCGACGGCGCGACGCTGCTGTACTCCTACAACACCGTCGGGTCGAACAGTCCGACGGTGGTCGATGACGGCGCGTTGATGAACACCGGCTACATCCCATTCCAGCAGGGCCCGGTCTACATCAACTACGCGGCGCCGAACCGGATCGGCTCGACGGACTTTGCCATCTGGTGATGCTCGTCGGCGTTTGCCGAAGCGCCGCATGCCCCGACGGTGCCTGCTCGGAATTTGGTACTTTCGCGTGGCGTAATTCGCCTGGGTGACTCTGCGGCGACATGAATTCGCCGATTGCGCGGATTTGCCGATGCCGCGCCGGTGACGGGTCTAGTGTCCGCCTTGAGCTTTTGCAGGATTCCTGGGAGGACAATCATGGGCGCATCACATTTTGTTGGTCGGGTCGGTGGGTTGGCGGTGGCCCTGGGGGTGGGCGCGGCCATGTTCTCCACTGGCGCAGTGGCCTGGGCGGACACCTCCGATCGCGGTGGGCGCGGCGCTGATGCCGCCGACTCCCCGTCTCTTGCATCTACATCCTCTGCATCCCCATCCGCTGGGAACCAGCCCTCGGCTCGCCGAGCAAACTCCGGTGCCAGCCGGGGTTCCGCGACCCGGAGCAACGATCGCGCGCGCGCCACGTCACCTGAGGTGAGCGCCCCGTCGATCACCGCGCCCGCGGCTGGTGTGGCCCGCCGCGCCGCGGCCCTGGCGGTCGTGGACCCGGAGTCGGCGACGGACAGCGACGCATCGGAAGAGTCCCCTGTCGCGCCGCCCGCGGCGGAACTGCCGGAGCCGGCCGGGCCGGATGTCAAAGTGCACGTCGATCCGATGCCCGTTCCGCTTCCCGAACCGGTCGAGGCCTACGAGGTGACGGCATTCCTGTCCGAGGCGGACAACGGTGTCTCCGACGGCGCCGACACCGATCCACTGGTGCCGTCCGACTCCCCGGCGGCGTGGGCGCTCCTGGCCGCCGCCCGCCGCGAACCGCTCAGCAGGGCCGTCCGCACCGCCCCGACCGCGCAGGTGACCTCCTCGGCGACGGTGACCAGTGGCAGCCTCACTGTCGACCCGACAGTGACCATCGCCGACGGCATCATCCAGGGTTACCTCGAGGCCGTTAGTTCGCGCGGTTTGATGATGACCTACACCGCCCTCGGTGCCACCTGCGGCAGCAACTGCGCCCTGGGCGATCTCGGCGGCAAGATCAGCCTGGGAACGATCCCGCTACTCGGGAACACGGCGCAGAGTTTCACGATCCTGCCCTACGCCAACTGGCTCGATGGTGGAACGCCGGGAACCCAGACCTTCGGCGTGCGGGTCCGCGAGGTCACTGATTTCGACATGTTCCTGACCGGAATCCCGCTCGTCGGGCTGTTCGCCGCGCCGATCATCGATCTGCTTCAGACGCTGCCGCTGATCGGTGATCTGCTGGCCCCGCTGATCGGCGCTTCCGTGGTGGCCACCGTCGACGTCGACGTGGCCGACCTGGCACCCGGGGATACCCCGGTGGCGTTCACCTACCGGGTGGTCTCGTTCGACGGGGTCGATATCAGCACCAACTTCTTCCCGGCGGCCGGTATCGCGGCCGGCGTCGACGCGCCGACCGTGATCAACATGCCAGGCCTGGCAAGCGCAGGCCTGTCCAATCCGTATTCGACCTGCGGCATCTGTGGCGGAACGCCGAAGTCGGCGGAGACCCTGGGCGTCAAACCCCTGCGCGATGCTGGCTACAACGTGGTCACCGTAACCCCGCGCGGCGAGTTCAACTCCGGCGGCATCCTGCAACTGGACAGCCCGTTCTATGAGGGTCGCGACGTGTCGGCGGTGGTGTCCTGGATCGCGTCGGATACCCCCGCCGAACTCAACGACCCAGCCATCCTGAACGACCCGAAGGTCGGCATGGTCGGCGGCTCCTACGGCGGCGGCATCCAGTTGACCGCCGCGGCCACCGATCCGCGCATCGACGCGATTGTTCCGGACATCGCATGGAACTCCTTGAACTCCTCGCTCTACCCGGACAACACTTTCAAAACTGCCTACGGATCCCTGCTGTATCTGTCCCTGCTGACCACCGGTGCCCGGGTCAACAGCTTGATCCCCCGCGCGATCCTCACTGGCGACCTACTCGGCTGGATCAGCGAGAGCGCGCAGGCAACGCTGGCCAGCAGCGGCCCGACCGCGCTGCTCAACCAGCTGCAGGCCCCGACGCTGCTGACTCAGGGCATCGTGGACGTACTGTTCCCGCTGCAGCAGTCACTGATCAGCGCGGAAGCCATCCTCGGCAATCTTTACAACGCTTTGGTCCCGGGTTCGGTACCGGCCAAAGTGATCTGGTTCTGCGGTGGCCATGGCGTGTGCAACGACCCGATCAGCAATCTCCAGGCACCAACGCTGCGTGACAACGCCTTGGCGTGGCTGGACCAGTACGTCAAGGAAACCGGTCCGGTTGCCGACGCCATTCCGAACTTCCAGTGGTTCGACCAACTCGGCGATTACTACACCTCCGATTACCTGCCATATGAGTCGGCGTTCAATGACGAACCCGACATCGAGGGAATGGCCGACGGCGGCCTGCTGCCCATCATTCCGTTCTTCGGCGGTTCCAATGGATTGGGCGATCTGCCGTATTCGCTCGGTGGTGGCACCGTGGCGGCCAACGCGATCAACATTGCGGTGGATGTTCCGACGGGCACGCAGGTTGTCGGCGCACCCACGGTGAGCTTCACCTACAGGGGGATCGGCACTACACGGGCGATTTACGCACAGGTCGTCAACAACGCCACCGGCCTGGTTCTCGGCAACATCGTCACACCGCTCCCGGTGATTCTCGATGGGCGTGAGCGCACCCAGACCTTCGACTTGTCCGACATCGTGTACACCTACGATCCCGAGGGGGAGGGTGGTCTCACCGTGCAGATCACCAGTTCGGCGACGGCCTTCGAGAACTTCACCTCGTTCGGGTTGATGAACATCTCGAACGTCAGCGTGACGATGCCGAACCGCACGCTCTAGCCCGGGTTTTCAGCCCGGACGGCGATTGCGAACCTTACCGGTAGGCCGCTTGTTGCGCAGACCGGCGGGCTTGACCGTCTCCGGGAGCGCAGGCTCGGCGTCAGCGGTTTCGGTGACTTCAGATTCGGCGTCAGGGGATTCGACGTCGGGGGTTTCGACGACCTCGGTCGTCGGTTCTTCGGACGTTTCCGTCGGGGCTGCTTCGACGGCGGCTTTGACTTCGGCTTCGGGTTGGACGGCGTCTTCGACTTCGGTGTCTTCGGGTTCGACGTCGACGTCAGGTTCGCTGGGGTCGTGGTTTTCCGCTGAGCCTTCCGTCGCACTGCCGCGTTTGCGCGCCCGCCGCTTCGCCTTCTTCTCCTTCGCAGGCTTGGCGGGCTTCGGCGGTTTGGCCGCGGCGGGCGGTTTCTCGGCGACTCGGGACAGGAAGAACGCCGCGACACCGAGAATCGCGATCGCCGCGGCCGCCCCGTAAACGGCGAACAGCCACGGCCCGGCCGCGCCGAGACCGAGCAAGGTCTCGGTGATCGCCGTCAGGATGATCAGCACACCGGCCACCACATGCAGGACGGCCGACCACGCACGCAGACGTAACGCAAGTTCCGGGGTGTGCAGGCCCGGTTGCAGGGCCTGACGCAGATTCAGCATGATCGGCACCGCGGCCAGGGCGATCGGCAGCCCGGCCGCGATCCGACCGATTGCCGCCGGGGTACTCGGCACGTCGCCTGTCAGCACCCACCAGCGGGGCAGAACGAACACGATGTACAGCACTGCACCGAGCAGTGTCAGTGCGAGGTGAAGTGCGGTCGCGGCGCGACGCGGCATGCCACTCCTCGGTTGTTGCGTCCGAGGTGCGGCCACGTAGTGCCGTGGTCGCACCTCGGACAGGTGCGGAGGATAGGGGATTTGAACCCCTGAGGGCTATTAACCCAACCCGCGTTCCAGGCGAGCGCCATAGGCCACTAGGCGAATCCTCCGTGGGCAATCGTAGCCGACCTGGTCGACCGGGTGTTTCGGCTGGCTGTCGCGCTCCGGACGGGAGTACTACACTTCGCGTTGGACCCCGCGCGGCGTCCAACCTGTGAACTCCCCCAGGGCTGGAAGGCAGCAAGGGTCAACGGGCTCTGGCGGGTGCGCGGGGTCCCCTTCTCGCCGGGTGCGGCGAATTCACGGCGTTGACGAAAGGCGCAAGGTGTCGTTTCAGTCCCTCAGCCGTGACGACCTGCTCGCGCAGCATGAACTGCAACGGCGCAATTACGCCGACCTGCAGGCCAAGGCCCTGTCATTGGACCTCACCCGCGGCAAGCCGTCCGCCGAGCAACTCGACCTCTCCAACGCACTGCTGGAATTGCCGGGCAGTGGGGACTACCGCGATGACGACGGCACCGACACCCGAAACTACGGTGGTCTGCACGGACTGCCCGGCCTGCGCGCGGTCTTCGGGGAGTTACTGGGTATCAGTGTGCCCAACCTGATCGCCGCGAATAACTCCAGTTTGGAACTGATGCACGACATCGCGGTGTTTTCGATGTTGCACGGCGGTGTGGATTCGCCGAGACCCTGGATTGGTGAACCCGCGGTGAAGTTCCTCTGCCCGTCGCCGGGATACGACCGGCATTTCGCTATCACCGAGAGCCTGGGTATCGAAATGATCGCCATCCCGATGCGCGACGATGGGCCCGACACCGATTTGGTCGAGGAACTCGTGGCGGCCGACCCGGCGATCAAGGGAATGTGGTGTGTTCCGCTGTTCTCCAACCCCACCGGTACCGTCTACTCGTGGGAGGTCGTGCGCCGACTTGTCCAGATGCGCACCGCCGCCACGGATTTCCGACTGTTCTGGGACAACTCCTACGCAGTCCACACCCTGACGCCGGAGTTTCCCCGGCAGGTGGACGTTCTGGGCCTGGCCGCCACCGCAGGTCACCCGAACCGGCCCTACGTGTTCTCGTCGACCTCCAAGATCACCTTTGCCGGAGCGGGCGTGAGCTTCTTCGGCGGCTCCTTGGGCAACATCGCCTGGTACCTGCAGTACGCCGGCAAGAAGTCGATTGGACCCGACAAGGTGAATCAACTTCGTCATCTCCGATTCTTCGGCGACGCCGACGGAGTGCGACTTCACATGCTGCGCCACCAACGGGTGCTTGCCCCGAAGTTCGCACTGGCACTGGACATTCT
>SYAA01000393.1 GCA_005789055.1 Actinomycetota bacterium | reverse complement strand
ATCGTGAATATTGACGTCACCGCCTACATCGACGGGGTACACGGCGACACCAACGCCACCTTCCTGGCCGGTGACGTCAGTGCGGAACATCGACTGCTGGTCGAGCGCACGCACGAGGCGACCATGCGCGCCATCAAGGCGATCAAGCCGGGCCGGGCGCTGTCGGTGGTCGGCACAGTGATCGAAGCGTATGCGAATCGCTTCGGCTACAACGTCGTTCGAGACTTCACCGGTCACGGAATCGGAACTACTTTTCACAACGGTTTAGTGGTGCTGCACTACGACCAGCCGAGCGTGGAAACCGTGCTTGAGCCGGGAATGACGTTCACCGTCGAACCAATGATCAATCTGGGTTCGCTGGACTACGAGATCTGGGACGACGGCTGGACGGTGGCGACCTCCGATCGCAAATGGACCGCTCAGTTCGAGCACACCCTGGTCGTCACCGAGGACGGCGCCGAGATTCTCACGTTGCCGTGATAGCCCACCTCGGCCCCAACGACGGCAGTGGCGACATGTGTCCGGCGCTGCTGATTGCCGGCGCCACGTCCGATGCCGGCAAGTCGATGGTGGTGGCTGGACTCTGCCGGTTGTTGGCGCGCAAGGGGATTCGGGTCGCGCCGTTCAAGGCACAGAATATGAGTAACAACTCGTGTGTCACCGTCGAGGGCGGCGAGATCGGCCGGGCACAGGGCACCCAAGCTCGCGCTGCGGGTCTGGCGCCCAGTGTCCGGTTCAACCCGGTGCTGCTCAAACCGGGTAGCGACCGCACCTCCCAATTGCTGGTGCGCGGTAGGGCGGTCGGAAATGTGAGCGCGACCGATTACGTCAAGCATCGCGACAGTCTGGCCCTGGTAGTCGCTGAGGAACTCGCCGGACTGCGGGCCGAGTTCGAGGTGGTGATTTGCGAGGGTGCCGGTTCGCCAGCCGAGATCAATCTGCGCGCAACCGACTTGGCGAATATGGGACTGGCTCGCGCGGCGAACCTACCCGTCGTCGTCGTAGGCGACATCGATCGCGGTGGCGTCCTGGCGCACCTTTTCGGAACCGTCGCCGTGCTATCGCCAGAGGATCAGGGGCTCATCGCCGGGTTCATCATCAACAAGTTCCGCGGTGATCCGGCACTGCTGGCGCCGGGCCTGGATCAACTGGGCGCGCTGACCGGCCGCCCGACCTACGGCGTGCTGCCCTACAGCGACGAATTGTGGCTCGACGCCGAGGATTCACTGGGGGTGGTGGCAGGGGAGATCGTTGGGGTGCCGACGCCGCCGCACGGCGATCAGGTGCTGCGGGTCGGTGTGATCCGGCTGCCGCGGATTTCCAATTCCACCGATATCGAGGCGCTGGCCTGCGAACCCGGCGTGCTGGTGCGCTGGGTCAGCGAACCCGCGGATCTGGCTGACGCCGACCTGATCGTCATTCCGGGCAGCAAGGCCACCGTCGCGGACCTGGGCTGGCTGCGGACGCGGGGCCTGGCCGACGCGATCGTCGCCCACGCCGGTTCGGGGCGGCCGGTGCTGGGTATCTGCGGAGGGTTTCAGATGCTGTGTCGGCGCATCGAGGACACCGTCGAGAGCCGCAGTGGCAGCGTCGACGGACTCGGCCTGCTCGACGCCGATGTGGTCTTCGGCGCAGAGAAGGAACTCCGGCGCTGGGACGGCCCTCTGACCGGATACGAAATCCATCACGGCATGCTGACCCGCTGCGCCGAGAGCACCTGGTTCACCGCCGAGGGCACGGCGCAGGGCTACCGACGCGACCAAGTGTTCGGCACTCACTGGCACGGACTGCTGGACAACGATGTATTCCGGCGGAGCTGGATCGCCTCCGCCGCGGCGGCGGCCGGCCGGACCGGATTCCAGGTGTCGGGTGATGTCAGCGTGACCGCACGTCGTGATGCTCAGTTGGAGGTGATGGCCGATCTGCTGACCGCCCACCTTGACCTCGACGCCGTGCTGGGCTTGCTGGACGGTCCGCCCCCGGTCCGCCCGATCATCACCAGTGCCGTCGGCGTGCCGGCACGGACCCGTCGCCTACCCTGATGCCATGCCCCGTGCTGTCCTGTCGCGCCGGACAGTGCCCACGGTGGTATTGGCGGCAGTCATGGCGCTCAGCGGCTGTTCCACCACGGTGACCGGGGTCGCCACCTGGCCGGGGGCTGTCCTTGAGCAGGCACTGTTGCGCCCATCCGATTTCCCGCCCGGTGTGCTGTACGACCGGATCATCGAGGATCGCGGACAACCCGACGGCGCCGGTGAGCCCGGCCCGATGTTGTCGCGGCCGCAGGGGTGTTCAAATGCGCTGACCAATGTGATCGCCCAGTCGGCCGAGCGCGGGCCCGGGAGTGCGGCCAAGTACGCGGTGTCCTATGACGGGGCGCGCATCGCCATGACCCTGCTGTCGTGGAATCTGGACCTCGACAAGATCGAAGCTGCGGCCGGCCGCTGCGCGAAGTTCGAAGCCTTTTTCGATCTGGACTCCCCGGGAATCCCCATCATTACCGCCGAGTTGCCTGGTCTGGAACCTGACGCGCTGGGTTATGAGCAGACGATGACGCTGCGGAACTCTGCCAGCAGCATCTACATGGCGTTCCAGAACATCGGCGATCACGCGGTGTTCGGCATCGCGTTACCGGCCGGTAACCCTCGTATCGAGGCCAAAGCCGAACTGCCGCAGACGTTTCTGGACGTCTTCGCCCAGCAGGTTGCCAGGATCCGTTCGTCTTGACGGTCGCGGGCGGTGTGATCGAGAAAAACCGCTTCGCCAGCACTCGACGCGCAGTAGCGTATGCGGATGCCTGCGACGCTGATGACCGTCGACGGATTCCCGGTGCCGGTGAGTGTCACCGGAGCGGACAGAGGGCCCTACGTCGTGGTGCTGGGCGCGGCTGCGCACCCGCCGGCCGCCTATGACGTGCTGTGTCAGCGCCTGCATATCGCGTCGATCCGCACTGTTGTCATCGGCGCTGATGCCCGGCTGCATCACAAGGCGGTGGCGGCCGTGCTGGACACCCTCGAGGTCCCCTGGGCGGTGCTCGTCGGAGACCGATTCGGGGCCGAGTTGGCCTGGGAGGCCGCGGCGGCGCGACCCGATCGGTTCACCGGGCTGGTGGTGATCGACCGTGGGCATCCGCGCGTTCCGGATCCGCAGGGCGTGATCAGGGACCCGGACTGCCCACCGGTTGAAATGAACACCACGGCCCTGGTGGCCAGCCCGGCGACCCGGGCGATGGTCCGGGCCAGCCAGCGGTTCGTCTACGGCGACTTCCGCTTGGTGGAATCCGCCGGCCGACGCAGTGCCGCGGAGTCGACAGCTCAACTGGCCGCCGAAATCGTGCTGCGCTCCAGCACCTGCTAGGTACGCCCGGGTCCCGGGGGGAAGCGACACTTATGGCTGACACTTCCGTCTGGGTCATTCCGGCCATGACAGCGGCGTCGAGCCTGCTGGGCACGGTGGTCGGTGGTCTCGTCGGGTACTGGACGTCGACCAGAATGCACGAACGCACGTCGGCCGCCGAAGAGTCGCGGAGCCGCAACACGCTGCTGCGCGAAGGCGCGATCGCGTTCATCACCGGGATCGAAAAACTAGAAGCAGGCACCGCGCTGGAGCGGATAGCCCAGCGGTGGGGGCCGGCGGCCGCAGTGGTGATGTCACCCGAGACCGATGACGAAGAAGCCCTCGAGGCCGCGAGAGGGATCTATCCGGGGATTGAAGCCGGCGGGGGACGGATGCGAATTCTGATGCAGCTGGCCAAGGAGACCGGAGTCCTTGACAATGAAGCCCGGGAAGTCACGTCACTGCTCTCTGAAATCCGGCTGGCGGCGCCGGCCGATGTCGCTGACAGCGCCCAACGGGTCGCCTACACCGCGATTGCCGCGCAGTTGACCGATGTTGCGGCGCCGGATCTCAATCGACATGCCATCTTCAAGTACAACTCGGCGGTGAACGAGTTCTTCAATCGAGTGCGACACCACATGAGGGTTGAAGACATCGAATTCGACGTTATCAACGAGAATCTCCTGATGGAAGTGCTTGAACTGGAACGTGATTCGAAGGTCCAGCGCACCGAACCCTGACGTCTAGCGGGTGATCCCACGCATGATCAGATCCGTCATCGCCTCGATGTGCGCCTGGGCGTCGAGGGGGCCGTCGAGGTCATCGAAGTACGACGAGATCCCCGTCAGGCTGAATGCCGCTTCGGCACCATGGGCCACCAGAAAGAACAATGCCCGCATCGTGATCGGGTAGATCCTGTCTGCGGTCTCCAATCGGCGCAGCAGTGCGCTGAAATGGGGAATGAGGGCGTCGAGGCTGGCCGCCATGATCACCTTGAGTTGCGGGGTTCGGCGCAGACCCTCCATGTTCATCAGTTGGCAGAACTCGGGGCGATGTTCGTTGACCACCATAAAGCTGCGGATGGTCTCGCGGACCTCGGCCAGGTCGTCGGCCGGCACCGGTCGGGTGGTCCGTTCAGCCTCCATCGCGGCGAGCATCGTCGCGAAGCCGTGGGTGATCGCGGCTTCGAAGATCTCCCATTTGCTGCCGAAGCGCCGGTTCAACGCACCGTGGCTCAGTCCGAGTCCGGTTGCCACCGTCCGCACCGACATGCCCTCGTAGCCATCAGCCGCGAACGCCTTGAACGCAGCCTCGAGGAGGACGTCGTCTTCGTGGATCCGGGGCCGACCGCGACCACGCTTGATCGGGGGTGCATCCATGGGCGAAATAGTAGACGGCGCGACGTTAATCCTTCGCGCCATTCACTCGCACCAGCCGACTATATTGTCGGCAGTAATCTACTAATGTAAGTTCCGGCCAGGGGCGGCTGCCCCGGCATCATTGAGTGATGGAGGTTTCCACGATGGCATCAGGCCCGGCGACGCGTAGCGTCGAGGAGCTTCGCACCGCGTTGAACAGCTGTTACTCAGCGGTGGAGGGGTTGTGCGCCGGACTCGATGAGGCCCAGTGGGCGGTGCAGTCGCTGTGCCCGGACCGGACGGTGCGCGGGGTGGTCGACCACCTGGCCGGTGTCGAGGCGGTGCTGGCCGGTTGGGTGCCCGAGGACGCCGCGGCGGTCCCGCCGTTCGAGCGGGCCGGGGAATTCCTGGCGCGGACCGCGGGTTTGCAAGGGGCGCAGTATCTCGATGAGGTTCGAGCGGTCTTCGCCAGTCGCCGGCGCGATCTTGACGCGCTGTCGCCGTCGGATGTCCAGCGTCCATCGTTTACGCCGGTCGGCCCGGGCACCTACGGAAAATTCCTGGCGATCCGGGTGTTCGATTTCTGGGTTCACGAGCGTGACATCACCACACCGTTAGGCCTGTCGACCGACGACACCGGGGTGGCCGCCGAGATCGCGCTGGCTGAGGTCGAAGGCTCGCTGAGTTACATCGTCGGCAAGAAGGTGGGCTTGCCCGATGGCAAGAGCATCGTCTTCCACCTGGACGGTCCGATCGCTGCCAATTATGCCGTTGCCGTAGACGGACGCGCCAAACGGGTTGATCGCCTGGATAATCCGGACGTCGAAGTGAATACCGACTCGACGACGTTCATCCAATTGGCCTGCGGGCGCATCGATCCCCAAGGTCCCATCGACGCGCGCGCGATTACCTGGACCGGCGACGCCGAACTCGGTGAGCGCGCCGCCCGCAATCTCCGGTACACGATGTGACCGAGCGTCCGGAGTCCGTTGACTTCCACTTCGATGTGATGTGCCCGTATGCCTATCAGACCTCGCTCTGGATTCGCGAGGTCAGCAGATTGACAGGGCTGCAGGTGAACTGGCGCTTCTTCAGTCTT
>SYAA01000392.1 GCA_005789055.1 Actinomycetota bacterium | reverse complement strand
GACGGCACCCACGAGCACCCCACCCAGGCACTGCTCGACGCACTCACCATCCGGCAGCGCCTCGGCGATATCGCGGGCAAGCGGGTGGTGATCGTCGGCGACATTCTGCACAGCCGGGTGGCGCGCTCCAATGTCGCGCTCTTGCACACCCTTGGTGCCGAAGTGGTTCTCGTTGCGCCACCGACCCTGCTGCCGGTGGGCGTGCGGCAATGGGCCGGCGTCACGATCTCGCATGATCTGGACGCCGAGTTGCCGGTTGCTGATGCGGTACTGATGCTGCGGGTGCAGGCCGAACGGATGAACGGCGGATTCTTCCCGTCGGTCCGAGAGTATTCGGCGCTCTACGGACTGTCGGAGCGTCGGCAGGCGATGCTTGGCGATCACGCCGTAGTGCTGCACCCAGGTCCGATGCTGCGTGGGATGGAGATTGCTTTCTCGGTTGCCGATTCCCCGCAATCCGCTGTGCTGCAACAGGTTTCCAATGGCGTTCACGTTCGCATGGCGGTACTTTTTCATCTACTCGTCGGCACTGATGAGGTGGTGAGCGTATGACGGCATCGGCTCCGTCGACGGTCCTGATCAAAGGCGTCCTGCTCTACGGCGAAGGTGAGCCGGTTGACGTCCTGCTCGCGGATGGCCAAATCGCCGAGATCGGCACAGCACTGACCGCCGACGATGCCGAGGTGATCGAGGCCGCCGGTCATATCCTGCTGCCCGGCCTGGTGGATCTTCACACCCATCTGCGCGAGCCGGGTCGCGAATACGCCGAGGACATCGAGACCGGTTCGGCAGCCGCGGCACTCGGTGGTTTCACCGCGGTGTTCGCGATGGCGAACACCGATCCGCCGGCCGATAGCGCGGTCCTTACCGACCACGTTTGGCGACGCGGCCAACAGGTGGGTCTGGTGGACGTGCATCCGGTCGGAGCGGTGACGATGGGTCTGGCGGGCGAGCAACTCACCGAGATGGGCTTGATGGCCGCCGGAACAGCCCAGGTGAAGATGTTCTCCGACGATGGCGTCTGTGTGGCTGATCCGTTGGTCATGCGCCGCGCCCTGGAGTATGCCGCCGGTCTCGGCGTGCTCATCGCCCAGCACGCCGAAGAGCCGAGGCTGACGGTCGGCGCCGTCGCGCACGAGGGACCCAACGCCGCTCGCCTGGGTCTGGCGGGCTGGCCGCGGGCTGCCGAAGAGTCGATCGTCGCCCGCGACGCCATACTGGCGCGCGACGCCGGCGCCCGCGTCCACATCTGTCACGCATCCACCGCGGGAACCGTGGAGATCCTCCGGTGGGCCAAGCAGCAGGGAATCTCGATCACGGCCGAGGTCACCCCGCACCATCTGATGCTCGATGACAGCAGGTTGGTTACCTATGACGGGCGCAACCGGGTCAACCCGCCGCTTCGGGAGTCCAGCGATGCCCAGGCGCTTCGGGCCGCACTCGCCGAGGGCATCATCGACTGTGTTGCCACCGATCACGCCCCGCACGCCGCGCACGAGAAATGCTGCGAGTTCTCGGCCGCTCGGCCCGGCATGCTCGGATTGCAGACGGCACTGTCGGTAGTGGTGGCGATGATGGTGGAGTCCGGCATGCTGGATTGGCGCGGAGTGGCCAGAGTGATGAGTGAGAATCCGGCCCGCATTGCCGGTCTCGACGACCACGGTCGCCCACTGGAGGTCGGCGAGCCGGCCAATCTGACGGTGATTGATCCTGCGTCGACCTGGACGGTCACGGGAGCGATGCTGGCCAGCAGGTCGGCGAACACCCCCTATGAGGCGATGACGCTGCCGGCCACCGTGACCGCGACGGTGCTCCGCGGCAGGATCACCGCCAGGGACGGCAGGGTGATCGGGATATGAGGGCGATCGGGATATGAGCGAGGCGGATCGAGGGTGAACACCGCCACAGCCACCATGACCTACATCTTTGGCTTCGTCGTTGTGATCCTCATCGGGGTGGTGATCCGGCAGATGCTGCGCGGCTGGACCCGCCGAGGGCGGCGTCAGACCGAACTGATCGGGACGCTGCCCGCGATGCCGGACCTGTTCGGATCCGCCGTCGAGCCGCCGTCCCGCGGCCTCTACGTGGGCAGCACTCTGGCGCCCAACTGGCTGGACCGGGTCACCGTCGGTGACCTCGGCTACCGATCGAAAGCGGCGCTCGCCCGGTACCCGGAAGGAATCCTGCTGGAACGCTCGGGGGCGAGTCCGATCTGGATCCCCCAGGAATCGGTGGTCGGTGTCCGCACCGAGAAGGCCCTGGCCGGCAAGGTCATTGCGGGGAGCGCGGGTGGATCTCGAGGGGCCGGTGGCATTCTGGTGATCCGCTGGCGACTGCCGTCCGGCACCGAGATCGACACCGGTTTCCGCGGCGATGACCGCGCTGATTACCCCCGATGGACATCGTCATGAAGGAGAACCCGATGATCCGATCCGCGGCGGTCCTGGTGCTTGAGGACGGGCGCATCTACACCGGCACGGCATTCGGCGCGCTCGGTCAGACACTTGGCGAAGCAGTGTTCTCCACCGGGATGTCCGGCTACCAGGAGACCCTGACCGACCCGAGCTACCACCGCCAGATCGTGGTGGCCACCGCGCCGCAGATCGGCAACACCGGCTGGAACTCCGAAGATGGCGAGAGTCGCGGCGGGCAGATCTGGGTGGCGGGCTATGCCGTCCGCGATCCCTCGCCGCGGGTCTCCAACTGGCGGGCCACCGGAACGCTCGAAGACGAACTCATCCGCCAGAGGGTCGTGGGAATCGCCGGGATCGACACCCGCGCGGTGGTCCGACACCTTCGCACCCGCGGGTCGATGCGTGCCGGTGTTTTCTCCGGCGGCGCACTCGCGGAGGAATCTGAGATGCTGCGCCGGGTATGCGACCAGCCGGCGATGCTTGGCGCTGACCTCTGCGGTGAGGTGAGTACGGAGCACAGCTATATCGTCGAAGCTCAAGGGCCGCAGCGGTTTAGCGTTGTCGCCCTGGACCTCGGGATCAAGACCAACACGCCGCGCAACTTCGCGCTGCGGGGGATCCGCACGCACGTCCTGCCGTCGACGGCGACGTTCGAGCAGATCGCCGACCTCTCACCGGACGGCGTGTTTCTGTCCAACGGCCCGGGGGATCCGGCCACCGCCGACCGCGCGGTAGGAGTCACTCGCGAGATCCTCGGTGCCGGGATGCCGCTGTTCGGCATCTGCTTCGGCAATCAGATCCTGGGTCGGGCGCTGGGGCGAAGCACCTACAAGATGGTGTTCGGCCACCGGGGCATCAACGTGCCGGTGATCGACCACGCCACCGGCCGGGTTGCGGTCACCGCGCAAAATCACGGCTTCGCCCTGGAGGGCGAGGCCGGTGAGGTGTTCGCCACCGACTTCGGTCCGGCGGTTGTCAGCCATACCTGTGCCAACGACGGGACGGTGGAAGGCGTGAAACTCGCCGACGGCCGGGCCTTTTCGGTGCAGTACCACCCCGAGGCCGCCGCCGGACCCCATGACGCCAACTACCTCTTCGACCAGTTCGTCGACCTGATGGATGGCGCCAAATGACCCGCCTCAACGTCGCGAGCGTGCGCAGCTGTACACCAGCTACGGCGTGTCGGGGTACCGACACGCACGGTCACGACGTCGCGGCGGGTCACTTTGCGCCATCCATCAGGTCTACGAACTGGTCGAAGAGGTAGTTGGCGTCATGGGGTCCGGCGGCGGCCTCGGGGTGGTACTGCACCGAAAAGGCCCGGCCGTCGGCGAGTTTCACGCCTTC
>SYAA01000053.1 GCA_005789055.1 Actinomycetota bacterium | reverse complement strand
GGGCGGAAGATGGCCTGTGTCGACATCGGACGCATGGTCGCCACGGATTCTGAGTCGAGTTCGTCGAAGTTCGCGGGCTGCGTGCCGACGTCTGCGCCGGGCGATTCGGGTGTGATCATCAGTTCAGGTACCGCGGCGTCGGAGGTGCCGGTGCCGGACCGAGCACCGACAACCAGCGACGGTAGAGGTTGTCCCAGGTTCCGTCGTTGCGAATGCGCTGCAGTGTGCCGTTGACGAACCGCACCAGCGCGGTATTGGTCAGGTTGATACCGATTCCGTACGGCTCCTCGGCCATGTTCGGTCCGACGATGTGCAGGTAGGGATCCTGTGTCACCAGGCCGGCCAGTATCGCGTCGTCGGTGCTGACTGCGTCGACCTCATGCTGCTGCAGTGCCACCAGGCAGTCTGCCCACGTCACCACTGTCACTATGGCCGGCGGCGGGTCGATCTGCTGCACAGTCTTCAGTGATGTGGTGCCGCGCGCGACGCAGACGCGTTTTCCCGGCAGGTCCTCTGGTCCGGCGATGTCGGATTTGCGCGGGGCCAGAATCCGTTGGTAGGCGGTGAAATAGGTGGTGGAGAAGTTGACCTTCTCCCGACGCTCGCAGGTAATCGTCATGGTCTTTACGACGATATCGACAGCGTTGTTCTGTAGAGCGGCGATCCGCTCCGCCGAGGACAGAATGCGGTATTCCACCGCGGTCGGGTCGCCGAAGATATCCCGTGCCACTTCGGCGGCGATATCGACGTCGAAGCCGCTGATCTCACCGGTGACCGGATCGCGGAAGGAAAACAGATTGCTGCCGATGTCGAGTCCGACCAGCAGCCGACCCCGCTTGCGAATAGCGGCCACGGCGGCGTCGGCCTCGATTCTGCTGGCGAAGGGGCGCAGGCTCGCGGTGCGGTCGCAGGCGTTCGCAGCCGGATCCGGCGCCTGCGGCGCCTCGGGTCGGAGCAGTTCCATGCCGGCCGGGGTCGGGGGTGCCAGGGTGGGCACCGGTGGCATGGCCGGATCGACCTGCTGTGTGCACCCGCCGAGGACGACCGCCGCGGCGATCGCCGTCAGCCTGCGGCTAGCTCTTCGTGCGTCAAAGCAAGTGGCCCCCATCAGGTTCATCGGTACTCACTGAGCCTCGGCCACAGTCCGAGTGCCACCGCCAGCGCCGCGCCTCCCGACAGCATCGCCCCGCCCACCGTGGTACCCGACAGAGCGCGGCGAGCTGAGGTGATGTCGTCGCGAAGCTGAGCACGGTTGGATTCGATGCCATTAGAGAGAGCGTCGTTGAGCTCGTCGAATGCCGCGGTGGCACCGTTGTCATCGGTGCCCAACGCCACCTCGGTGGCCCGCTGGTAATCGCCGGCCGCGATGTAGTCGTTGACCCGTGCGTCGGCCTGCCGCCAGCGCTCCAGATACTGGTCGGCCTCGGCCAGGCCGCTGTCATCTGAGGAACCCCTGCGCGTCAGGTAGTCCTGAAGTTGGACGCGCATCGATTCCACGCGTTGATCGTAGGAACGCTTGCGGACGTCTTCGTCGCCGCGGCGGATCAGCGCCAGGGTCTCGTCGGCGCGGGCCTGCTGTGCGGTAATGGCCAGACTGGTCACGGTTCGCAGGGAATCGGCCGCGGTGTTCTTTGCAGCGCGACTCTCGGCGGTGGAGACGGTCAGCGCAGTACCCACCCAGACGATCATGATCGCAATCGCCAGTCCCCCGACGACCAGACCCACATTCACCCGCCGCCGGGTGTGACGCGCCAGCCAGCGATGCGCGAAGGCCCCGAACAACAGGGTTATGGCCACAACGATGATCACCGGCGCGGGAATCTCGGTCGAGTCGCTGGTCTCGGCGTCCACCCGAGCCGAGGTCGCATCGTAGAGACGCTGCGCTGCCGGCAGGATCGTCTGCTGCATGAGCGCTGAGGCTTCCGACAGATAGGAGGCCCCGACCGGGTTGCCCATCCGGTTGTTGGTGCGCGCCGTCTCGATCAACCCGGTGTAGACAGCCAACTGCGCATTGGTCCGGCCGAGCAGTTCGACCAGTTCCGGATCGGTCAGGCCACTGGAGGCCCGGGTGACCGCCACGCCGGCTTCGGTGATCGCCTGTTCGTAGCGTTCTCGCACGGCCCGCGGCTCGGAACCGGAGATGAACGCCGTCGCCGCGGCCGCGTCGGCCACCGACAGGGTGGTGTAGAGCTGTCCGGCGGCGAACGCCAGCGGCTCGGTGTAGTCCAAAACGTTGGTCAGCTGCCGCTGCCGTTCGTTGATCGTCGTCGAGATGGCGAACGCGCTCAGGACGCCCAACATGGCCAGGACGGTGCCGATCGCGAGAATCCGGCCGGGCGTGGTGTTGACGAACCACCATCTCGGGTTCGGGGGATCGGTGGTCGTCCGTTGCGCCAGCGGCTCGCTGGAGGGATGCGCCAGTTCGACGGTCACCTGCGCGGACCTCGCTCCCTTCGGCGGCGTTCCGGACTCGCCTGAGCGAAGTCTAAGAGGCCGTCGTGACGGATGGGGCCTGATCGTCGGTCGGGCACCGGCGTGGCGCGTTTATCCTGAACCGGTGCGAGGCGACGGTGACGGCTGGGTGGTGTCGCATGCGGGCACTCGCCACTGGGGCCGGCACGGCGCCGCCGGGCTGCTTCTCCGCGCTCCGGCGGCGGACGG
>SYAA01000391.1 GCA_005789055.1 Actinomycetota bacterium | reverse complement strand
GGTTCGTCGTGCGTGGTGGGTTTGGAATCCTCGACGCAGCCACCCTGGTCGAGGGCGATGTCCACCAGCACTCAACCCGGCTTCATTTGCGCGACAGTGGCATTGGTGACCAGCTTGGGTGCCTTGGCACCCGGGACCAGGACCGCGCCGATCACCAGGTCGGCCTGTTTGACGGCGCTTTCCAGTTCCAGCCGCGAGGAGTAGCGGGTCTCGATGGCGCCGCCGTACTCGGCATCGATTTTGCGCAGTGCGTTGACGTTGAGGTCGAACACCGTCACGTGCGCTCCCATGCCCCAGGCGACGGCGGCGGCGTTATCGCCGGCCATTCCGCCGCCGATCACCACGACCACCGCCGGTGCCACACCGGGAACGCCACCCATCAGCACGCCGCGACCGCCCTGGGTGCGCATCAGGTGGTAGGCGCCGACATGTGCGGACAGCCGTCCGGCCACCTCGCTCATCGGGGCCAGCAGGGGCAGCGCGACAGATCCGTCCGGGCCGGCGGTCTGCACGGTCTCGTAGGCGATCGACGTGGTGCCCGAGGCCAGCAGCGCTTCGGTGCACGGACGCGACGCCGCTAGATGCAGGTAGGTGAAGAGCACCTGGCCCTTGCGCATCCGGCTGTACTCCGGCTCGATGGGCTCCTTGACCTTCAACAGCAGGTCGGCCTCGGCCCACACCTCATCGGCGGTGTCGACGAGCCGCGCGCCGGCTGCGGTGAAGTCCGGGTCATGGATGGCCGACCCCTCGCCGGCCCCCGCCTGGACTATCACCTCATGGCCGCGGTGCACCAGTTCAGCGACACCGGCCGGCGTGATGGCGACGCGGTACTCGTTGTTCTTGATCTCGGTGGGGATGCCGACGCGCACGGGTGCTCCTTGATCGCGGATATACCACCATTAGTGTGAAGATATTTCGGGTTGGTGGCAATCGGTTAGATGAAGATTCGCTAAGATATCGATATGGCCGAACAAAAGTCGAGAAACTCGCTCAGCCCGGTGGCTGAACCGAAGGATATTCGGCCCGCCGATCTCGACGAGGTCGACCGCCGTCTGCTGACACTCCTGCACGCCGACGCCCGCGCCTCCAACAGCGCACTGGCCGATGCTGTCGGGATCGCGCCTTCGACCTGCCACGGCCGGGTCCGGCGACTGCAGGATCTCGGCGTGATCCGGGGCTTCCACGCCGAGATCGACCCCGCGGCCATTGGCCTGCCCCTGCAGGCGATGGTCTCTGTGAGCCTGCGATCTGGCTCTCGCGGCAAGATTCGCACCTTCATCCAGCAGATCCGAAGTAAGCCGCAGGTGATCGACGTCTACTTCCTGGCCGGCGCCGACGACTTCCTGATCCATGTGGCCGCCCGCGACACCGACGATCTGCGGTCCTTCGTGGTCGACAACCTCAATGCCGATTCCGACGTGGCCGGCACCCAGACGTCGCTGATTTTCGAGCATCTGCGCGGGGGAGCACCGCTGTAGCTCAGGCTCCCTCACCGAGCAGCCGCTCGGGGTGGTGGAAGTTATTGGTGCCGCCGAGAAGTGGGAGCTGCGGCGGCGGAATCCATTCGGTGTCTCCGTTGGCCAACTTTCGGGTCTTCCACCCCTGGTCGAGCAGTTTGTGGTGGGCCGCGCACGCGAAGGTCAGTCGGTCGATGTCGGTATGGCCCCCAGTTGCCCACTCGTCGACATGATGGACTTCACATCGGTAGCCGGGAACGTCGCAACCGGGATGGCTGCATCCGCGTTCGCTCCCGTGCAGGACAAGTCGCTGATCGGCGCTGGCGATCCGTTTGGACCGCCCCAGATACAGCGGACGTCCGTTGTCACCGTCGAACACTGCGAGGTAGTGGTAGGCGTGACTCGCCATCCGGATCAGATCGGACATCGGAAGCAGTGTGCCGCCGGCCGTCACCGCATACCCGGACTTTGCCTGCAAATCCTGGACGGTGGTGGTGGCGATCACGGTGACCGGTAGCCCACGGTGAGTGCCGAGATCGGGATTGCCGAGTTGACCGCGGACCAGTGCCACCAGCGCATCGTGCTGTCGTTGGGCATGGCCGCGCGGATCACGCTGAGCGCGCATTTCGTCGGGTTCGCCTCCGGTACAGGGACTCTGGTCGTCCGGGTTGCACATCCCGGGTGCGGCGAACTTGGCCATCCAACTCTCGAAAAGCGACCGTAGCTCCGGCGTTGCGATGAGTTTGCCTGTACTCATACCGTCGGGATGCTGGCCGCCACACCAGGTGAAGCCTCGCTTGCGTGCGCGGTCCGCGTCGGAGAAGACCCCGTCGGGGTTGACCTGGACGGCTAACCGTTCAGCAACCTTGCCCAGTTGGTCGGGCCGCAACAACGCTGCCTGCTCAGCTAGCAGCTTCTCGCTGTCTGCAACAACGTCGGGCGCAATGTGGTGGGGGAGTTCCCGGATGAATTTCTGAATCGTGCGCAAATGCTCGGAATCGAGGATTCCCCGATGCCATGCCGCAGCGGTGGCCGGCAACTCCGGCGGCAGCGGCTGACCGGTGAGCGTGCTGCGGGGCGCCAACTGCGCCGCATCCCGAATTCGCCGGCGGGCCTCGGCACGACTGATCCGCAGCACATCGGAGAGTGCGATGTGCACCGGCGGGCACCCTTCGAACTGCTCCAGTCGATGAATGATCGCGTGGCTGGCGGCGACCTGCCGGCGAAGGGCCGTCTCCATGCGTTCGAGCACGCACAAGCGCTCAGTGGGACTCAGCCCGTCGAGGTCGGCCGATCGCAACGCGTCCACTGCCGCATCCAGAGCATCCAACTCGCCTAAAATCGAACTCATGTTCGAATAGTAAGACTCAGGTCTGACAGATTCCGCCGACTACGCTCACACCATGCGAGTCGGGGTCCTGGGTGCCAAGGGCAAGGTCGGGTTGGCGATGTGCGCCGCGGTGCGCGACACCGCGAACATCGAACTCAGTGCCGAAGTCGACGCCGGCGACTCGCTGAGTCTGTTCACCGAGTCGCGCACCGAGGTCGTCATCGACTTCACCCACCCCGACGTCGTGATGGACAACCTGGAGTTCCTGATCGCCAACGGCATCCACGCCGTCGTCGGCACCACCGGCTTCACCGATTCACGCCTCGATCAGGTCCGCACCTGGCTGGCCGCCAGCCCGGCGACCGGTGTGCTGATCGCGCCGAACTTCGCCATCGGCGCGGTGCTGTCAATGCACTTCGCGCAGCTGGCCGCGCCGTACTTCGAGTCCGTCGAGGTGATCGAACTGCATCATCCGCAGAAGGGAGACGCACCGTCGGGCACCGCGACCCGAACGGCCCAACTCATTGCGCAGGCCCGAAAAGGTATGCCGCCCAACCCCGATGCCACCAGCAACGGTCTTCCGGGAGCGCGCGGCGCCGACGTCGACGGCATCCCCGTGCACTCGGTACGTCTCACCGGCTTGGTGGCCCACCAGGAGGTGTTATTCGGCACCATGGGGGAGACGATGACGATCCGCCATGACAGCATCGACCGCACCTCATTCGTGCCCGGTGTGTTGCTCGCGGTCCGCCAGATCGCCCAGCGGCCCGGACTGACCATCGGTCTTGAACCCCTGTTGGACCTGTGATCTCGCGCATCCAACTGCTGATCGCGTTCTTCTGTGTGGCGCTGCTGGTCTACTTCGCCATGCTGACCCGGACCGCGTTCGCACTAATCAGCTCCGGTTCGCCGGCCGCCATCGCACTCGGTGTCGGCGTCCTGATCATGCCGGTGGTCGGTGCCTGGGTGTTGTTCGCGACGCTGCGGGCCGGGTTGGCCCATCAGCGACTGGCCCGCCTGGCCTCCGCGGATGGGATGGAACTCGACGTCACCGACCTACCGCGGATGCCCTCGGGTCGTATCCAGCGCGATGCCGCCGACGCGCTCTTCCAGACGACACGGGCCGAACTGGACGCTGATCCGGACAACTGGGTGCGCTGGTACCGACTGGCGAGGGCCTATGACTACGCCGGTGATCGCTCGCGCGCCCGGGAGACGATGCGCAAGGCTGTCGCGCTACAGATCGGGGAGGGACAACCGTGAGCACGCTGCTGATCGTCCACCACACACCGTCGCCGCACTGCGCCGAGATGTTTGACGCGGTCGTGTCCGGGGCGACCGATCCCGACATCGTCGGCGTCGAGGTGATCCGTCGCCCGGCGTTGACGGTCTCGCCGGCCGAGATGCTGGCGGCCGACGGCTACCTACTCGGCACACCGGCCAACCTCGGCTATCTCAGCGGTGCGCTCAAGCACTTAACCGTCGATAATGGGTGATGTAGGGGATATGCGGACGTTAGGCCTGCGGCGTCAGGAGCACGACTGGGATTTCCCGAGTCGTCCGCTGTTGGTACTCGTCGAAGTACGGATACATTGCCACCAAGTGCGGCCAGAGTCGCGCACGCTCGTCGGCGTTCGCCTTGGCGGCCGTCACGGCGATTGTGGCGTTGTCCACCAATGCCGTGGCCGCGGGGTTGGCCTGCAGGTTCCGCCACCACGCCGGATCGACGTCGCTACCACCGTAGGCGGCTACAACTGCGAACCGGTGGCCGTCACGGTGGTAGACCAGGGGAACGTCACGGGGTTTACCGCTTTTGCGGCCGGTGACGGTGAGCACGAGCATCGGCCACTTTGGGTTGCTCGCCCGTCCCTTGGTGAGTCGGAACGCTTTGGCATGCATGCCGCTGAACGCCTTGGTGATCGGGCGCATGGCAGGGTTGCCCATCGCCTTAGTCATCGAACTGTAGAGGCGGCTGGTCAAAGTGAAACCTCCTAGCTGGGTAAATCAACCTTGGTAACCCTCGTTCGTTGCGGGCAGGCCTAGAGGTTGGCGCTCAACTCCGCCCGTCACACTTTGGTAAGTAGCATGCCTTCACGATGACGCGCCTGCTGATCGTCCACCACACACCCTCACCGGTAACCCGTGAACTGCTCGATGCCGTCCTGGCCGGAACCCGCGATCCGGAAATCACCGGCGTGGACGTGGTGGTCCGCCCGGCGTTGGCCGCCAGCGTCAGCGACATGCTCGAAGCAGACGGCTACCTGTTCGGCACGACCGCCAACTTCGGCTACATGTCGGGCGCGCTTAAGCACTTTTTCGACACGGTCTACTACCCGGTTCTGGATTACGTGGCCAACCGGCCCTACGGTTTGTGGGTGCACGGCAACAACGACACCACCGGTGCCGCCTCGGCCGTCGAACGGATTTGCGCCGGGCTGAAGCTGGTCAAGGCCGCCGACACCGTCGAGATCACCGGTCCCATCGAGGCTGCTGTGCGTCAGAATGCATACGAATTCGGTGGCACTCTTGCCGCCGTGCTGATGTAAGCGAGGTGCCATGGCCGGGATCGGCGATTTCGCCCTGGGGGCTGCCCCCATCGCAGGCGGGGCGATGCTGGGATCGCTGGTCGGGGCGTTCAGGGGACCGGACGTCCGCACAGCTCTGAAATCGGATATCGAACTGCTCAACAGCCTTCCGGAAGAGAGCGTCGCACTCCGGAGCGAGCTTCAGCGCACCATCGATATGCGCGTCTACGAACTGGTCGCATTCCTCGACCGGAACTACGAACTGCGACAGACCGCCGGGACGTATAGGGGCAATTGGCGCGACGTCGTTCTTCTGCTCTGTGCCCTGCTGTTCACGCTGGTGTGGTGGAACGTCCCGCACGACCGGACCAATTGGCTGATCACCTTCATCGTCCTGGTGATCGTGTCGGTTGTCATCGGCCTGTACGCCGCGCGAGGTGTCATCGCGGCGCTGCGGAGATTGTTCGACCGGCGCTAAGCCAGGTGGCCGGTAGGAGGCGTCGTTCTCCGCGGCGCCGATGTACACCGCGGCGGTGATTTGGAGACGACTAGTCAATCGGGCTGCGCCACAACAGGTTCGGGAACTGGGCGTACCCGCGATCGTTGGTGATCCAGGTCGCGCCGTGCTCGATGGCCAGCGCCGCGTGGTAGGCGTCGGGCACATCGTTGGCGGTGGCCGAGACAGCGCGGCAGAGTCCGGAGAAGATCTCCCAGTGCTTGGCCCCGGGCCGCAACGGGATCGCGGACGGACCTGAGCGTACCGCATGGCAGAAGTCCAGTACATCCGCCGTGGAGCTGGGCTGGCGGTAGATCCGATGGTTGGTCGCCAAGCGAACCACACCCGAAAGGACGAGTTCACTCACGCCGACCGGCTCGTGACCGGTCATGGCGCGCTGTAGCCATTGCGCGTATGGGTTGTGATCCGCGCTGTCGCGGCGGAATGCGTACAGCAGGACGTTGACGTCAGGGCAGAGCATTCTCACCCAGGAGATCGGCGAGGGCTTCGCGGTCATCGAGGTTCACCCCGGGTTGCAGGCCACCGGCGCCACTGATGGGAAACGTCCACGCCTCGACCTTCGATTCGGCCGCGTCGCGCCTGAGCAACACCCGCAGCGCATCGTCGACCACCGCACCGATGGAACGGTGCGTTCTAGCGGCGACGACCTTCGCTTCGGCCAAGAGATCGTCGGAGATATTCAGGGTCGTGCGCACGACCGCATCATAACATCATCAATACACATCATGATGCGACTGGTGTCCGTCCGCCGTACGCCTCCTGTCACAGGCTGCCGCGCGGCATGACCCACACCTGCTCGAAGGCGACGACGGTGGCGGCGGTCTCGAAGTCGGCGTCGTAGTGGACCGCTGTGAGCCCGTGCGCGGCGGCCAGGACTGCGGTCAGCAGATCCGGCATACCGACCGCTTGGTGCCGGCCCTGCCGTGCCAGTTCCCGCTGGGCTTGCAGCGCCGCCCGCCAGTGTTCGTCCTCGGTCGGCAGGTACTCGTAGGCCACTCGGCGATCCGCCCAGAGTTGTTCGTATTCAACGGGATTGCGTGCGCTGTAGAGCGCTTCGGCGTCAAGTGTGGCTGTCGTCGCGACCAGTCCGGCCTCGATGAGGGGTGCCAGGCGCGCGCCGACTTCAGGATGACCCATCCGCGCGGCGGCACTGGTGTCGAGGAGGTACCTCGATATCAGCGCCACACCTCATCGCTGGTCTGCGGCAACGGTGTTGCGAAACCCGCGCGTGCGGCAGCTCCAGTTGGGCGAGATCCGCCGAACTCGACCTCGACGGCCTGGGCGACGGCGGTGTCCTGTGGTGCACGGCGTAGGAACTCGGCGGCATACTTGGCTCCTGCTGATGAAATGAGGTGGGCATGTCCGTAATTGCCGATGTGGCGTTCGGGGCCGCGCCGATCGCCGGTGGCGTGCTGATGGGTGTGTTGGCGGGGACGATTAAGGGTCCCGACTATCGCGGGATGATCAAGGACGATCTGGAACTGCTCGAGAAGATTCCGCCCGAAGACGTCGAGTTGCGGGCCGCGCTGAAATCGAGCATCGATGTGCGGATCGCCGACCTGGTGGTCAGTACCGAGCGAACCCGTCAACTCCGCGACGCGGCGTCGTCCTACAAGGGCAACTGGCGCGACGGCGTGTTGTTTTTGTGTGCTGCGCTGTTCACCTTCGTGTGGTGGAACGTGCCGCACGATCGGACCAATTGGTTGGTGACGCTGATCTTCCTGATCCTGCTCTCTG